>DMYC01000303.1 GCA_003482695.1 Clostridiales bacterium UBA8960 | reverse complement strand
CATTAAAAATCATGAACATTTGAATAGTTGAGGGCCAAATGGATAATCGTGAAATCTTAGTTTATGGCACACTCGAAAACTGGGACCTGGGTCGATTTGTTCCTGTTAATGAAGCAGACAAATGTCACTATGGCGGGTACCAAGAATGGTTGACTGAAGCTGGTGTGCCCAAATTTTACGCCGATCGGTCTTGTGGCGTCACAGCGGCTACGAACCTCCTGTTTTATTTGGCTACAAACAAACCCGGCATGTCTAAACTATGTGACCATCTTGGCGATACAAAAGCTGAATATAATGCGTTCCAGAAAGAACTATTCGATTTTTTCTCGCCGAGTTTTTTTGGCGTTCCAACCATCAACTATCTTATAAAGCGAGTTGAACAGTATTCGCAAAAAAAAGGAGCACCCCTAAAAGCTGTACAAAGTGCTTTTGTTTGGTCTGTTGACAATGTAAGGGCGTACATCACAAAAGGTCTTAACAGCTGATGTCCTGTACTTATTCTCACATGGAAATCGGATACGTCCGAGCTTGCGATGCACTGGGTTACAATCACTAGAATTTTTGAAAGCGACACGGGAACAAAAATAGTCACATCAAACTGGGGTGAAAAACGCATTTACGATTTTGCAAAGTGGGTAGTTGACCCACATTATTATAAAGGCGTCGTCTACTTTGCTACCTGATCAAATCAATCAAGCGGCACGCCATTTTTTGAAACACTGGTGTCAGTCGATCGTGTGAGGTCAAAGCAGCACGGTCTTCTTTTTCCTGCGTCAAGTTTTGAGCATGTGACCTCGATTCTTTTTTTTCGTGTGTCTGGATTGTTTGTGAAACGCACCCAGCGCACCCATTCCCATCGGGCTTTCGTCGTAAGTGACAACCAAGTGCCGACTAAGTCAGAGGCTTCAAGTGCTGCATAAAGATCATTTGGCACATCGGGTTCATGCCAGGATTCGAGTATTTCAAATGCTACCTTAACCTGTTCTTCCTGTAAGGCCGAAAAAAGCGATTCACTGACTAAAAACCAGTGACTGCCTTTACCATCTGGTTCAAGAGCCATTTCTACTGGTATCCCATTTATGGTTCCCACGACCATCACCATCCCACGAGAAGGTAGTTTTTCACTCGCTTCAACCGGGAAGTGCAGAATATGCGAACGATTTATTTGAGTAATCTGCGTTTCAAAATGTTGCATTGCCATGTTCGTCACCACCTTATATAGATTGAATATAATTCTTTGATACCCTACATATTGTGATGTAAACCATGAAAGGAGGCACTCATGAATGTGCTTGATTGGTTAATGGAAGGTGATCCTGCCATACAAAGGCTTACGTGTCAAGTCGTGGATGGTGTGAATCACATTGTCTACACGGAAAAAGGGTTAGTCGGCATGTATTTGGAACGTTTCGACGAGCGCACAGGTCTTTGGGGTGGAGGGGTTTATGGTCCAAAGTGGATTTCGACACACTATACCCTTTTGGAGCTGAAATACATGGAAGTCGACCCGATGCATCCCTATTATCAGAGGGGGATATTGACGCTGCTCGATCATGAATGGCGAAAGTTGGATATGCCCAAACATCATGAAAATCAAGATGTTTGCGTGCTTGGTATGATTTTGGGGTTATGTGCATATGGCAGGCTACACGATGTCAGGCTGTATGAAATTACAGACTATTTGATGCGTCATCAGATGTCCGATGGCGGATGGAACTGTAATTGGGACAGCAAAAGGCATCCTTCTGAAAAAAGTTCGCTTCACACGACATTAACTGTGCTTGAGGCTTTTCGCGACTTCATGAAATATGGCTACAACTATCAAACGGAAACGCTTCAGCGAATGTCGAGACAGGGGGCTGAATTTATTCTATCGAAGCGTTTGTATCGTTCGAAATCAACAGGTGAAATCATAAACCCTCAGTTCGTACAGTGGCATTATCCGATGAGATGGAAATTCGATATTTACCGTGCTCTTGAATATTTTGCCAGCGTGGACGAACCCTATGATGTTCGCATGGATGAAGCGCTTGACTTGGTCGTACAAAAGGCAAAAAAGGGCCCAATACCAAAGGGGCCCCAATATTCCGGACGATTTCATTTCAAGCTTGAAGACTCGAAATATGGAAGGTTCAACACGCTACGTGCACTTAAAATACTGAAAGCATATGATCTTGCGGCATATGAAAAAATGCTTAACAGCGTACATGCTTTCTCTTAAATCCCAATCGACCCTTTGAGAGTTCTTTGTTTAATGAGTCAAATGTTTTTGTGTCTATTTTTTCAGCAACATTTTGAGCCAACTGACTTTGTGGTTTGAAAGAGATGCCGACAGCAACCACGAAGCCCGCCATGGCTTTTTTTACGATAGGCGTTTCAGTTTCGTAGATTAATAAAACGGTATTCAACATGCCTTCGATCTTCTTTTGGTCGAAGGCTTCATCTTTTTGAGAGCCTAGGAGCCATTCGTAACAGCTCCAGCCTGCGGCACGATACAGTTCTTTTTCGTGCTGGATGAACTGATCTGCGACTTCTTGAGCGAACTCTGATTCAGCTAAAGTTACGGCGACCACGAAGTTGGATATCATCGGGAAATAGGCGGTTTCCATCCACCTAAAATAATCATCGGGTTTCATTGCACGTACGTCCGCGATCATCCCAGCAAGGTACATGGCGTCATAGTTGCCCGTCGCATAGAGTGCTTCTGCCATTTCTTGATTGTTTTTCAGCATTTTAAAAAGTGGCTTCATGGCACCAGTGGCAACGCCGAAAACAGGTTCGACTGCTCCTTGGCTCACATAATACTTTTTTGTTCGCTCTGTTCCCATTTGCGCGAGTTCATGCATGATTTCATCTAAAAACATGGATTGACCTCCTCTTTTTTTATTAGTACATTAATTATAACACGTAACATTTCTTGTGCGGTATAATGAGTTAGTCAAAAAATAACGCCTTCTTGATTGGCTCAAGGAGGCGTTTTTCTTTAAAACCACTTTTTAATTTTAAAATAGCCAATCATAGCGCTTACAAGAATAAGGCTAAAAACGACGAAGTATTCAAATGATGCTGGATTTGAAAGACCTGGCACGGATATGAAGTTCATACCGAATACCCCAGCTAAGAAGTTAAGTGGAATAAAAATGGCCGAGAAAATCGTCAGTGTCATCATCGTGCGATTCATGCGCATACTGACATTAGACATATGCATTTCGTGTAGGCTGTTGCTCATTTCACGATAAGCTTTTATGGAATCGTAAACCTGATTCAAATGATCATGAAGATCAGAGTAGTAAGGTGCCATTTCCATCGAATAGTAAGGGGTGTCCTCAGCTGAAAACTTTCGGACGGAATCGAGCAAAGGTGACAGAGAGTTGCTGAAATAAAGCAGTTCTTTCTTTAGCGTGTAAAGGTCATCTGTCGTCGGATGTTGCCCCTCCA
>DMYC01000320.1 GCA_003482695.1 Clostridiales bacterium UBA8960 | reverse complement strand
GAGGTGCTGAAATGAAAAGAACTTATCAACCTAAAAAAAGACAAAGAAAAGTTGAGCATGGTTTTCGTAAGAGAATGAAGACAACTGCTGGAAGAAATGTGCTTAAAGCAAGAAGAAGAAAAGGTAGAAAAAAATTATCTGCTTAATGGATTAAAAGACCGCAGTCAGTGGTCTTTTTTTGTAATTAATGGTGTGGAGGCACAATGATTTTTGAAAGCTTGAAAAAACCTTCTGAGTTTTCCAAGGTTTATAAACGCGGAAAATCATTTGCTGATAAAAACATAGTAGTCTACTATCTGCCTAATCAGCTAGGAATAACTCGAGTCGGTTTTTCTATTAGCAAAAAAGTAGGAAATAGCGTTATAAGAAATCGAGTACGAAGATTGATTAAAGAATCGTTTAGAGTAAATTTTGAGAACATTAATGGCTATGATATTATATTTGTAGCTCGAGTTCGATCAAATCAGGTAGATTATCACGAAATGACGAAATCTCTTAAATATATTTTTAGGAAATTGGGCTTGTGATATATTAGAAAGTGTTTAGATATGAAAACTGTTTTAATTCTGATCATAAAGTTTTATAGAAAATTCATATCACCGCTACTTGGAAGCAACTGTAGGTTTCAACCTACTTGTTCGCAGTATTCACTTACAGCGATTGAAAAGTATGGCGCTATTAAAGGCGTAAGCTTGAGTTTCAAGCGAATTATAAAGTGCCATCCATTTCATCCAGGCGGATTTGATCCGCTAGAATAGTATTAGGAGGATAATGATTTGTCGATTTTTGCACAAGTTTTTGGATATTTATTAGGTTTAATATACGGATTGGTAAATGATTATGGTATTGCTATCATCATCTTTACATTATTCACCAAATTATTACTGATGCCTTTTACAATCAAGCAAATGAAGTCATCTAAAGCGATGGCTGCGATACAACCTAAAATGAAAGAAATACAAGAAAAATATAAAGATAATAAAGAGAAACAAAACCAAATGCTCGTAGAGTTATATAAAGAACATAAATACAATCCGATGAGCGGTTGTTTGCCTCTTTTGATTCAGTTTCCTATTATTATAGGATTATTTACTGCACTTAGAGAGCCAGGTACTTATGTATTCGTAAACAATCCCGAGCTTACTCTTCTTGCAACTCAAGATACATTTTTATGGATTAAGAATTTATCAACACCGGATTTGATGAGCAATATTTTCACGACTGGTCCAGCATGGCTATTGGCATTACCAGGTATCATGCCTATTATGTCATCTGTTTTGACTTACTTCCAAATGTCATCACAAAATGCTAGTACACAAACAAGTGGCAATAACGCTATGAATAATCAAATGAAGATCATGCAAATTATGTTCCCAGTGATGATCTTATTCTGGGGTACATCTTTGTCAGCAGGTTTGATTCTCTATTGGACTGTTGGTAGTGTATTCCAAATTGTTCAGCAATACGTTATGAAAACGCCAGCCAAGGGGGAAACTAAATAATGAAATTTGTTGAAAAATCAGGTAAGAGTGTTGAAGAAGCTTTAAGATTAGCACTTATTGAACTTGAGGCTTCAAGAGATCAAGTTGAAATTGAAATTCTTGAAGAAGGTTCAAAGGGTTTTTTGGGCATTGGTGCGAAAGAGACACGTATCAAAGTAAGCAAGAAAAATGATGTCAATGAAATCGCTAAAAATTTCTTAAAGAGTATTTTGGATGAGATGAATATCGATGCTAAGATTGAAACAAATCAAGTTGAAGATGCGATTAACATCAACATCATTGGTGAAGATATGGCTATACTCATTGGAAAACGTGGTCAGACACTTGACTCTTTACAATATTTAGTGAGTTTGGTCGTAAATAAAAATAGAGATCATTATTTAAGAGTTGTTTTAGATACTGAGAATTATAGAGCAAAGAGAAAAGAAACGCTTGAGTCACTTGCTGAAAAATTAGCGTCTAAAGTTAAGAAGTCGAGAAAGAATGTCATATTAGAGCCAATGAATCCTTATGAAAGACGCATTATTCATTCAACACTTCAAAACAATCCGAATGTTAGCACAAAATCTGAAGGTGAAGAGCCTTATAGAAAAGTAGTCATCTATTTTGATTACAAAAAAAATAAGACGAACTAATCTAAATAACCCAGTGACCAACTGGGTTATATTTTAATTTACAGGAGTTTATTATGATTATGGATACTATCGTTGCAATCTCCACCCCTATTGGCGAAGGTGCCATAGGCATTATAAGATTAAGCGGTCCAGAATCTTTTCGTGTGATTGATCAAATTTTTAAACCTTATGTTGTAGCGGATCGTAAAAATAGAGAAATGGTGTTTGGACATATCGTAAATGGAGATCAGGTGCTTGATGAAGTTATGACTGTTAAAATGAAAGCACCAAATACCTATACAAGAGAAGATGTTGTAGAAATAAATTGTCATGGCGGCATCATTCCGATGAGAGAAATTCTTGCTCTGACCTTAAAACATGGTGCCCGAATGGCAGAACGTGGCGAGTTTACGCAGCGTGCTTTTTTGAGTGGTAGAATTGACTTGACTCAAGCTGAGTCTGTAATGGATTTAATAAGTGCGAAGACAAAAAAGGGATTTGATTTGGCTTTTAATCAATTAGAAGGCTATTTATCTAAAAAAATCAGATTGCTTAGAGATAAATTATTGAATTTAATGGCTCATATTGAAGTCAGTATCGATTATCCTGAAGAGGATATTGAAGAAATTACCTATCATGAAATTGAAGATAGGTTAATTGAAATTGAATGTGAGATTGATATATTATTAAAGAATTCTACTAATGGAAAAATCATTCGCGATGGTCTAAAGACTGTAATTGTTGGAAAGCCTAATGTTGGAAAATCAAGCTTAATGAATGCATTGCTTAAGGATTCTAAAGCGATTGTTACGGAAATAGCAGGGACAACACGAGATCTAATTGAAGAGTTTATGAATATTGGTGGTATTCCGATAAAGTTGATTGATACAGCTGGTATTAGAGACACGGAAGACATCGTTGAGAAAATTGGCGTAGAACGTTCTAAAACCATGTTTAATGAAGCTGACTTAACAATATTCATGCTCAATGCTTCTGAGCCTTTATCAGAAGAAGATTTGACAATTATGGAAATGGTTAAAGAAAGACATGCGATTGTTCTGATCAACAAAACGGATTTGGATTCAAAGATAGATGAAAGATTGATTCATGAACATCTTCATGATAAGAGAATCATTCGTACATCTATGGAGCGTGAAATAGGAATTGTTGAAGTTGAGAAAGCGATTCAGGAAATGGTTATGAACAATGAAGTCAGTACAGATCAAAATGAAATCGTAAGCAACACACGACATATTTCTCTACTTGAAAATGCATTTAAGAATGTTAAAGACGCCAAATCTGCTGTAATCAATCGTATGCCATATGATTTTGTTGAAGTTGATATTAAAGATGCAATATTGTATTTAGGGCAAATTACTGGAGAATCAGTTGAAGGCGATTTACTCAATAATATTTTTAGCAATTTTTGTTTAGGTAAATAAGGAGTTAATAATGGTAAGAACTTATGATTCAGGTTATTTTGACTGTATAGTCGTTGGAGCTGGTCACGCGGGTTGCGAGGCCGCTTTGGCGAGCGCAAGAATGGGCATCAAGACACTGATTTTGTCGATCAATTTGGATTCCATTGCAATGATGCCATGTAATCCTTCGATTGGTGGAACTGGAAAAGGCCATCTTGTTAAAGAAATAGATGCACTTGGTGGCGAAATGGGCATCAATATCGACAAATCATTCATTCAAAGCAAAATGTTGAATAGCAGTAAGGGACCGGCTGTACATTCTCTTCGTGCCCAAGCAGATAAAAACAAGTATCATACAGAAATGAAACGTACGATGGAAAATACGGATCATTTATATATAAAACAGGCTGAAGTTAAGAATGTCATTATTGAAGATGGTATTCCCAAAGGCGTTGTAACTCAAACAGGTGCAGTTTACAGATCGGAAGTTATCGTACTTGCAACGGGCACTTATTTAGGTAGTCAAATTTTCATAGGCGATGCGATTCTTAAAAGTGGTCCAAATGGCCTTGCAGCGTCATATGATTTAGTTGAGGATTTAAAAGCCCATCAAATTGAGCTGAGACGGTTTAAAACCGGGACACCTGCGCGAATTGATGCGAGAACTTTAGATTATAATGAGATGGAAATTCAATGGGGCGACAAGGATTATGATTTGTTTTCATTTATGCATGATCATATTGAGCTTGATGAGTTGCCATGTTGGTTAACTTACACGAATCATAGAACACATGCTGTGATTTTAGATAACCTAGATAAATCTGGATTATTCACTGGCACAATTGAAGGAACTGGCCCTAGATACTGCCCTTCTATTGAAACCAAACTTATGCGATTTGCTGATAAAGAAAGACATCAACTTTTCATAGAACCTGAAGGTCGAGACACGAATGAGATGTATGTTCAAGGCATGTCTACCAGTATGTCTGAGGACGTTCAACTAGCCTTTATGAGAACGATTCCTGGTCTTTCTCGATGTGAGATCATGAGACCTGCGTATGCAAT
This sequence comes from Clostridiales bacterium UBA8960, assembly GCA_003482695.1. GTDB lineage: Bacteria > Bacillota > Clostridia > Peptostreptococcales > Acidaminobacteraceae > Fusibacter_C. The sequence goes on along the minus strand of DMYC01000320.1, from coordinate 1,043 downwards.
TGAATACGATTGTGTCAACCCACTGGATTTGACCCAGTCATTAGAGTTCAAGCAGATACCAGGATTGTTTTCTGCTGGACAGTTCAATGGTACGTCCGGTTATGAAGAAGCTGCAGCACAGGGGCTTATGGCAGGTATAAATGCAGCGCTGAAAGTCATGAAGAAAGAGCCTTTCATTTTGGACCGGTCTGAGGCATATATTGGTGTGTTAATTGATGATCTGGTAACAAAAGGAACAGACGAGCCTTATAGAATGATGACTTCTAGATCTGAATACCGGCTATTATTAAGGCAAGATAATGCGGACATGAGATTGACCACGAAGGGGTATAAAATAGGGTTAGTATCTGAAGAAAGATTTAAGAAGTATGAGTCTAAGATGGCGATGATTGATTCCGAGATGAAGCGCATTTCACAACTTACACTGAAGGCTGATTTACTGAACCCCATTTTAACGCAAATGAACATCCCTACTGTATCTCAAGGAATGAAAATGATCGATATGTTAAGGCGTCCTGAAATCTATTATACCGACCTCTCTACAATTGATGTGGATCGTCCAACGCATTTGACGAAAGACGTCATTAAGCAGATTGAAGTTTCATTAAAGTATGAGGGATATATTAAAAAGCAATTGCAGCAAGTTGAAAAGTTTAAAGCTCTTGAAGAAAAAAAATTGTCTCAAGCAATTGATTATCATTCAATTGATAGTCTACGACTTGAAGCGCGTCAAAAGCTCGATGCAATCAAACCTACTTCAATTGGGCAGGCTTCCCGAATTTCAGGTGTCTCCCCTGCTGATATTTCTGTTCTGCTCGTATACATTGAGCAGACAAAGAGAAGAGGTTAAATATGAAATCTCTGTTTTTATCAAGCAATATTGAAATCACGGACCAGCAATTGAAACAATTTGAACTTTTCTATGATTTGTTGATCATGGAGAATGAAAAATATAACCTAACGGCAATTACAGAGAAACAAGATGTTTATGTAAAGCATTTTATTGATTCTATTTTAGTGAATAATTTGAACTTCGATTTTGA
>DMYC01000036.1 GCA_003482695.1 Clostridiales bacterium UBA8960 | reverse complement strand
TAGATGAATCCTTACATGGTTACTTTTTTACACCATAGCGGTGTGCTTGTGGAAACGGAGAACCATCAACTGTTCTTCGATGTCTATTTCGATGACAATTTCACGATGGATGATTTGGAATCATTGATTGTCGAAGACAAGCAGGCTGTATTTTTTGTCTCACATGGTCATAAGGACCATTATGCGCCTCAGATATTTGCCTTCTCTAAATTCCAAAACAAGAAAGCACCCGTTTACGTCATATCCACAGATGTGGAGCCGATTGTTCCGGATACTGTATATGAGATATTATGGGTAAAACCAAATCAAACGTATAAAATGGAACATGGGGACACCTTGATTAGGACATTTGACTCTACTGATGCAGGTGTGGCTTTCTTGATTGAAGTCGATGGCGTATCGATTTTCCACAGTGGTGACCTTAACTGGTGGCACTGGAAAAGCGCAACGAATGAAATGCAAAGTCAGGAAGAGAACGACTTCAAGCAGATCATGGGTCAAGTGGTTAAAGCGCCGATCGATCTCGCGTTTGTACCGGTTGATCCAAGACTTGAAGAAGCAGCGTGCTTTGCGATGGCGTATTTCGCCGAACACTCGGATGCAAAGACCCTCGTGCCGATTCATTTTGGAGAGGCTTTCGAGACGCTTAAGATGCGCATTGACGAATCGACACTGAAAGATGACTTGCGGCTAATCATCCCTTCACACAACATAGAGAGGTTCATATGAAAACGGATAAAGAACAGGAACTCCTTAAGAAAATCGCATATCATGAAGTCTACAGCACCGCCTATAAAATTCAGTTTGCAAAACAGGTTTTGGTGAGAGGTGCGAAAGCAACTGGAAAAGCAGCTGTCGTCAGCGGAAAATTCATCAAAAAGAAACTGGATGAAAAAAAGTTGAAAAAAGAGATTAAAAAGGCGGCTGCACAAATCCAAATTGAAGAGAAACAAGATATAAAATAGCCACAAGGGGGAGGGGTTATGGTACAGAATTTTACAGATTTCATAGACATATTAAATAGATCGGGCTTTTCCATGGGAGGCGGCAACGATGAAAGCATTTATGCGGTCGTTCCATTTTCATGGAATGAGGATCATCCATTCGACACACCTGTGAAATGGCATACGGGGGATATTGAAACAGATCCATGGGAATGGCGGATGCGCGTTTTAGATGAACGGGATGACATCGCTTACGCTAAAATGTTCTTTAAGAAAAGCGGTTACATCACGAAAGCCTGGTATCCCTATTTCTTAGCGGTTCGAAGACGGGGAATGAGCTTTGAAGACGCACTCATAAATGGGCATATCAGTTATTTTGCGAAGCGTATCTATGACATTGTCAGCGCACATAAAAGCATCCCGCTTCATCTTATCAAAGAGCAAGCCGGAATTGATAAAGAAGACAAGTCGAAATTTGAAAGTGCACTCGTGGAGCTGCAGATGAAACTTTTTATAACCATCGCGGGGCGTCAGCAAAAAGTGTCGTTAAGTGGGGCAGAGTATGGCTGGTCATCGACGGTCTTTTGCACAACTGAACAATTTTGGGAACCTTCGGTTTTCGAGAAAGCGTCGGAAATTGGACCTGAAGAGGCATATGATGCGATTCGAAATCAAATACTCTTGCTCAATCCTAATGCAAATGAGAAAAAGATCGCCAAATTTATAAAAGGATAAATTTTCATATTAAATCTGTGTTACAAGAGTTTTAAAGACCTTAGTTTGTAATATTCACATGTTAAAATACGGGGAGAGACCAAAAGGAGGATTCCTATGAAAAAAACGGTTTTAAAGAAACAGTTCATGATACTTATATGTTCAATCATGATCATCACGTCGATGGGCTCAGTCGCTTATGCGGCGGACGATACTTATGCGATTTTACTAAGAGATATCGGCCTTATCACAGGCAATAACGGCGATCTTATGGAGACGAAAAATATATCTCGCGTGGAGATGATCGCCATCTTAAGCAAACTGTACCCACTTGAGTATGCGAATTTCACACCACCTGCCACGGCCACGTTTATGGATGTACCTGTGGGACATTGGGGATATAAATACGTAGAGTTCGCTTTCAAAAAAGGGATTACAGCCGGAAAAAGCAAAACGCTGTTCGGCGCACAGGATTTCGTTAACTATAACCAAGCGAGCATCTTCCTAATCAAAGCATTAGGGTACAATTTAGGCAACATTCAGTATACTTCAGCAGCATCTGAAATCAAGTTTCAACATGGACTTAATCTGACGCTTCCCACTGAAGGCACAAAGTCGCTTCTAAGACGTGAGGTATTTGAACTGATCGTGAAAGCGCTTGCTATGGATAATGTGAACGGCATTTCGGGAATAGACATGTTCATAACGTCACCTGCTGGAAAAGAAGCCTTCCACACGAGAGCACAAGCCTTGATCAATACCCCAGTGGTCATATCGGTTGGCGGTGGTTTTTATAACATCTATTATGCCAATGGAGACCTGTACACAGGTGGATTCGATGGGAAGACACCGGTTGGGAATGGCATGCTCGAGTTTGTGGATGGCAACAAATATATCGGACAGTTTAGTGATGGTCTATTCAGTGGATATGGCATTTTCATATGGAACAATGGCGACTTCTATGAAGGGTATTGGAGCGATGCCATGTATAATGGCCTTGGCCTTTACACTTACGTCGATGGCGCATACCAATACGGCGTTTGGCAAGACGATGAACTCGTGGAGGAAATGGACGCTTTAACGTCAGAGAAAATTAAAGAAGGAAATGTCGATCGTATGTCCATCGCGAAAGTCTTTTTTATAGATGTGGATGGAAAGCCGCTTTCAGGTGTATTGGCTTCTGTAACAGACGAGACAAATGGCGTCACTTATAATCGAATTACAAGTGCTGACGGCAGCATGAATTTACCGATTGGTGGCGATTACACGCTGTTCAGTATCGCTCTGAATCCAAACAGCATTTACAGATTTACGATTTCGGACGATCGATACATGGTAACGATTTTCGGACCATTTGAGCCAGATGTGACATTCGAACTGAAACGATGATTTAAAATGACCGGCCAAAGCGTCTTAACTCGATGTGTTGGCCGGTTTTATTTGACACTGCTTCCGCTTTGATGTTAAGATTATCCTGTTGCGTTTAAACGCGTCACATCACATATGCATTACAAAAACTACATAAATTATAAGAGGTTATTATGTTTAATCGAATTTTAGAAATCATAACGATTGAAGTCATCGTCCTACTCACAGCGGCACTTCCGATCATCGAATTAAGAGGGGCAATACCAGTCGGCGTTGCATTCGGCATGTCTCCAATCCATGCTGCACTCGTCAGTTTTGCAGGCAGTATGCTGCCTGTGCCGTTCATTCTATTTCTGATTCGCCCTATTTTCAATATGATGAAAAAGACGGACTTATTCAAAAATCTGATCCAAAAACTCACACATAAATCTGACCAAAAGAGCCATCGCATTAAAAAATATGGCTGGATCGGACTGCTGATTTTCGTGGCCATCCCTTTGCCTGGAACGGGTGTGTGGAGTGGCAGCTTGGCAGCGGCACTACTTGATATGCGATTTAAGACGGCATTTCCAGCGATTTTAGTGGGGAATATGATCGCAGCCGTGCTAATTATGACAGTTAGTCATGGCATTTTCAACTACTTGTAGACTCAAAATGATGCAAATTGCACAGATATATTAAAGGCATTTTCGATATAATGCAAAGTGGAGGCACCATGAATAAAAAGCAATGGACGCGTATCGGTCTAATCATCATTATTTTCTGGATCGCTTTGATTTTCTATTTTTCATCACAACCACCAAGCACGTCTCATGAGCAATCCGGAAAATTTGTTCATGTATTTCAGCGCATCAATGACATGTTCGATATTTCTGAAAGCTCTTTTTTCACGAAAATAGAAACATTCATTTTTGAAGGGCTTTTTGATGACAAATATAAATCGATGAATGCGAAAGTGCGAAAAAGTGCCCATTTTGGCATATACTTTATTTTGGGCTCACTTGTGACGGGGTCTTCTTGGCTTTATACGAAAAAATGGTTTGCGTTGTTTCTGATGGGGATTTCCATTCCAACAACCGTCGCCGTTCTTGATGAGTTTAACCAAGGTTTTAAAGGGCGAACGTCATCGATCAGCGATGTAATGCTTGATATGTTCGGTGCGATTTTCGGGACGGTATTTGTCCTGATGATCATATTTGCGTGGGTTGTTTACATAAGGCTACGCAAGCGTAGGCCTTGAGTCCTGCTTCTTGCGAATTCTCAAGGTTAAATGACCTAAAAAGGCATACTAATATGCCCGGTTTTAGATTACAATGGTACTTGGGCATGAAACTGTTGCCAACATAGTTTTAATTTTAAACATATTTAGATTCATAGTGGGGGAAAGTTAATGAAAAAAGTCTACAGAAAAGCAGCTGTAGCCTTTTGGGATGTTATCTTAGTTAACTTGGCCTTAGTGTTAGCGATTTTTATACATAATGAAGGAAGAATAGATATTGGCAGACTCGGTGAGTATGCTTATTTGTTGGTCGCTATCACGGGCATTAAGATGATTGTCTTCAAAAGGTTTCAGTTATATTCCAGTTTGTGGGAGTATGCATCGATTGAAGAATTAATGAAAGTGGTGGGCGCCGTTTTTGTCGGAAACGTAATCGGTGTTGTATATTCAACCCTTACGACTTTCGACATTTTTTTTGGCATTTATCTGGTCTCATTCGTATTTGAGATTGCGTTAATTGGTGGGAACCGTTTCAGTTACAGAATTTTAAGGCGCATCAAACAAAGCAAGAGCCTAGTTAGGCAAGATGACCATGATAACGTACTCATCATCGGTTGTGGCTCTACTGCAAGTTTAATCGCCACTGAAATCAAGTCTAATCCAAGACAGTATGGTCATCTGATCGGCTATATCAGTGATGACTCAACAAAGTATGGTCAAACCATCGCTGGTGTGAAAGTACTAGGCAATCGTTACGACATCTTGAGCATCGCAAAACGCCACCATATAAACGAGATCATCGTCGCGATGACGTCGTCCAGCAAAGAACTGACAAAGGAACTCCTCGACGAGTGCAAGCGAACTGGTGCAAAAGTTAAAATAATGCCTGGCATCACAGAAGTCATCGACGGAAAAGTCGGTATGAACAACATTAGAAATGTGGAAATCGAGGATTTACTTGGTAGAGATCCAGTTAATCTGAACAATTCTGAAATTGCGTCATATATCGAAGGCAAAACGGTTATGGTAACGGGCGGTGGTGGATCTATTGGCTCTGAACTCTGCAGACAAATTGCCAAGTTCAGTCCAAGCAAATTGATTATTTTGGATATTTACGAAAACAATGCTTATGACATCCAAAACGAACTCAGCCGTGAGTACAAAGATCACTTTAAACTGGAAGTGCTCATCGCATCCGTTCGAGATCGTAAAGCGATTTTTAGAATTTTTGAAGCACATAAGCCACATGTCGTGTTTCATGCTGCAGCACATAAACACGTGCCGCTGATGGAACGTTCACCAAAAGAGGCGATAAAAAACAATGTTTTCGGCACGCTTAATGTGGTCGAAGCGTCAAATGAAAGTCAGGTTGAGCGTTTTGTGCTCATTTCCACTGATAAAGCTGTAAATCCGACAAATGTCATGGGCGCATCAAAACGATTATGTGAAATGATCGTTCAATCCATGGCGGCACAGTCAAAGACGAAGTTTGTCGGCGTACGATTCGGCAATGTATTAGGTTCCAACGGTTCGGTTATACCACTTTTCAAAAAGCAGATTGAAGAGGGTGGCCCGGTCACCGTAACACATAAAGATATCATAAGGTATTTCATGACGATTCCGGAAGCTTCCCAACTGGTTATTCAGGCTGGCGGCATGGCCAAGGGCGGCGAACTCTTCATCCTAAACATGGGTGACCCTGTGCGCATCTACGACCTAGCTGAAGATTTGATCAGGCTATCCGGACTTAAACCACATGAGGATATCGAAATCCTTGTGACGGGCTTAAGACCTGGTGAGAAGCTTTATGAGGAACTACTCATGGCTGAAGAAGGTATGCAGAATACCAACCACGAGAAAATCTTCATCGGTTCACCGAGCGATATCAATTTCAAGATTTTAAGGGCGAACCTTGAAAAAATGATGGATTTGATACCTTTAGCAACGGATGAAGAAGTAAAAGAGCGGTTGACGGTTTTAGTGCCGACTTATTCGCGTCTCGATGCACCATCAGTCAAAACCGTTCAAAGTTCTGAAGATGTGATCAAGTTCAAGGAACAGAAAAGGTTCATCGACGCACAAAGCGTCAGCAGGATAAGAAAATCGTCAATTGAATCGGGTACGGAAGTGTACGCGAATTTGGCAAAAGAAAATCTAGTTTATTCATCACAAAATTATTAAGGAGGATTCACTGAATGAAAGTATCAAAGAAGCTCATTTATCTGGTGCTGAGCATCGCAATCGTTATTTCGTCCATACCGTTCATAGGCTATGCGGTTACACCAAACGATTTCCCAGACCTTCCAAGTGATTGGTCAAAAGAAGCGCTGATCAAAGCGGTTAACAATGGTCTATTAACAGGTGCAAATGGAAAACTGATGCCTTTCTCAAATTTGACCAGAGCGCAAATGGCTGCGATCGTCAACAAAGCATTTGGCGCTACTAGAATGGCTTCACTTGTGGAATACACAGACGTATTGCCGTCTGATTGGTATTTTAGAGAAATGGCCATCGCGCTTCAAATGGGTACATTCTCAGGCAACAACGGCCAAATGAATCCAAACAAACCGATTACGAGAGAAGAAGTGCTTACAGTACTTGCAAAAGCGTTCCAGCTTCCTGCAGGAAACGAACAAAGCATTTGGAAGTTCAGAGATTCAGTCGACGTTAGCCCATGGGCAAGACCTTATGTAGCGGCAATGATTGAAGCAGGTTATGTGAACGGTTCTGGCGGATACTTAAACCCAAGAAATGAAATCAAAAGAAACGAATTTGCAGCACTCATGGACAATGTGGTTAAGCATTACATCACAGAGCCTGGTGTGTACACGGGCACCTTTAACGGCAACATCATCGTTAGAGTTCCAGGCGTTTCTTTCAAAGACGCAGTTATAAATGGCGCACTTGTCATCGGTGATGGCGTTGGCACAGGTCAAGTGTTCTTCAGCAATGTCGATGTAAAAGGTGCAACCCTTGTTCGTGGCCTTGCACAGATGGTTGAAGGCGAACCAGCAGATGAAGGCACGCCAGCGGGTCCAGGCACACCTCCTGTAGTAGTGATCCCACCGGGCGGCGGCATTCCTGGCGGCGGCACACCACCTACAACGACGGAGCCAACAACTGAAGCACCTGTTGTTGAAAATGAGTATGGGTTTAGAGTGACATACAAGGATAGAACATACCTAGAAGAAAAAACATATCCAGTTACAAAAAAGTTTACTTTTGATGTGTTAGAAGACATCCGAAAGTTAGTTGAAAGCACTGTTATTGCGGAAATCAATGACCCTGCAAGAACAGCATTTATCGAAGATCTTTTAGCGAGGGTGAATCCAAATACAAGCAAAAAATACGCAGAGGGTATTGCAACTAGAGTGTTAAGTTATAGTTCAAATGATTTAGTTGTATATAAGAAAGCTGTATATGTGAATGAAACTAATGGATTATTTACTCAAGTAAAAGGATTGATTGATATTAACCAGCCAATTCCAGTAACTTTGATAAGAGAAATAGCAGCTGAACTTATTAAAGAAGATACGATGAACTTGTATAATGACTTGAAAAAGCTTTATCCAAATGAAAAAGTGACTGATCACATCAAATTGTTCTTCTATAATGGAACAACATTAGTAGAGCAAAATGATGTTAAGCTCGTCGATCTTATGGACAAGTTCAATGGCATATATACGAATTATACTCTTGAATCTTTAGTGGGTAAAAACGTCTTGATGATTAAATATGACGACAAAGAAATCAAATTTCAAGTTGTAGATGCTGAATATCTAAAAAACGAAGATAAATAAAAAAAACCAACCCTAAACTGTGCAAGGGTACTAACCTTGCACAGTTTGACTGTTGTAAATCAGCTCTTATGTTAACAAATGCTTTAAATAAAAGCACATTTTTGGTGGGGGTACGACATGAAACATATAAAGAGAAAAGCAATCGCACTTACGGTTAGCGCCCTGATAATGACGCCGACTGCCTTTGGATTTGCGGCAGTTTCGAAACCGGCATTTAGCGATATGCCAGCAGTCGGACACTGGGCTAGACCAGGTCTGGAACTTGCAGTGGAATATGGCATCTTAGGTGGTGCAAATGGAAAAATTATGCCTTATGGCAATGTCACGCGAGCTCAAATGGCAGCCATCATGAATAAAGTCATGGGTGCAACAGAGAAAGCGGACATAAGTAAATTCACAGATGTAGATTCAAAAGCTTGGTATTACGAAGATATGGCGAAAGCCATCTATCTGGGCGTATTTTCAGGCAGTGGCACTAAACTGAGTCCGAACGTAAACATCACACGCGAACAAGTGTGTGTGGTTCTTGCAAATGCGCTGAATCTTCCGGAAGCATCGCG
>DMYC01000096.1 GCA_003482695.1 Clostridiales bacterium UBA8960 | reverse complement strand
CGCCTCCCAGTCTGAAGACGGGGTTAAAACCAGCATTATTTTTGATGATTCTAGCCACTTCACTTAGATATTGATCACCGAGCATATGTCCATAGGTGTCGTTTATCTCCTTAAGATCGTTCATATCTCCGATGATAAGGCCCAGCGGCAGTGCCCTTTCTTCGTTATTATACCACTCCGCCAAGCGATTAAAATATCGGCTTTTGTAAAGGTTCGTAAGCGGGTCGTTGTAACTTAGATATTCGAGTTCTTTTGCTTTTTCACTAATGATGTTCTTCTTTTGAGCATTCGATATGGCAATCGCAACATAAGAGGCTAACGCCTTGATCACTTCAAAATCCGAATCGCCGTACTCATATGGTTCATAACTTTGCATCGTTATTAATCCAATACACAAGCCATCAATAATAAGGCGACAATAGATGATGCAAAGTGTCGATTTTTCGTCATCGTTTCCAATCGCCACATAGTTTAAATTAGGCAAATACATTTGGTACTCTTCTTCGAACGATTTAATGAACAAATCCTCATCGTGTACGATGCAGTAAGAAGCAAGAGAGACTCGGTCTTCAACATGGATTTCCATGAGAGGTAATGGCTTTCCACCTTCCTCAAAATACTTGTAGACGATCATTTGCTCACTTTGCTCATAAAGTGCAAGTCCAAATACGTCTACTTTCATGAGTGCATAGATGCTGGATCTCAGTATTTCGTATATTTGATCGATGTCCATGGAAGATGTCAACTTTTGACCAATTTGACTGATCTGTGCCAAATTCTTTAGTGTTTTTTCGAGTTCGTTTGTCTTGTTTTTAAGCTCAACATTTCTGAGCAAATTAATTTCAGCTTCACTTTTCTTCGACTCTTCCAACATTCTGTTTCGAAGGTCATCGATTTCTTCCTGTATCTCTTCCTTGGCGACTTCTTCGTTAAGCTCCGTATATCGCTTATGGTGTTCAAGCGCCAACTTGTAATCGCCTTGAGCCTCAAACATTTTTGACAAATTAAGGTGACAATCGATTTCAATAAACTTGATCTGCATGTCTTCAGCTGCTTTTAGCGCTTTGCTGATATAGACTTCGGCATTGTCATAATCACCAAGCAGCACATACGACTCGCCTATGTTGCTTAAAACAATTACGATGTTGGTCTGAATCGTATCTCCATAAACACTTTTATACTCTTCATAACCTTTGAAAAAGTAGTTTAGTGCATCTTGATACTTGAGCTCACCCATAAGGACAAACGCAAAGTTGTTATAAAGATCGCCCAATATCTTAGTGTTTTTAAGTCGGTCTTTGTATTCAAGTGCCTTCTCGAAAATCTCATAAGCCTTGCTTACATTCTCAAGCGAACTGTAAATAGAGGCAATATTGACGAGAGCCAAGATGATGTATGAAAAATCGTCCAAATCATATGCAATATTATAGCATTTATTAAGCGCTTTAAGTGCCAGGTCATATTGGCGTTCTTCCCGGTAGACGATACCGAGGTTGCTATAACACTGGAACAGTGACATTTTGTCACCATGTTGCGTTAAATAGCTCAGCGCTTTATTAAGCATAATGAGTGCCATATCATGTTTGCCTGTTAATAAATACCCTCTGCCGAGCAACAAAAGATCATGCGCATGTTGAATGTCTGCCACAGGTGCCTCAAAGTCAACCTGCAGTAGCAAATTATGTATATACGCTTTTGGGTTGTTGTCGAGGAGCGCAATTTTTTCAAGCAATTGTTTCCTATACATGGGCACCACCAAGTTTGTTGTATTTTTATTATTATATCATGTGTGATCTGTAATACAAATAAAAAAACCCCTCAAAATGAGGGGTTTTGTCTTGCATTTTTGTTATTTTACTTCTTGAACGCCAGTCACTTTTGAAGCAGCATCGATGATTGCAGCATCTTTAACCGCTTGTGTAGCATAGTACACGTTTCCAGTGATTGTTGTTTTGTCCATTTTGAATCCAGTTGCAGTCGCGCTCACATATACGTTACCTGTAACTTTTGCTTCGTTGAATCTGAAGTTAGTCGCTGTAACATAAACATCGCCTACGAAATCGCCTTTTTCAAATCTTGTGTTAGGGCTTTCAATCGTCATTTTAGGCGCTGTGATCGTAAATCTTCTTGTCACTTTTCTTGCAGCATCTTGGCTGTAAGGTGCGATTTTTCTTTGAACGATGTTGTTGTAAGTCGTTTCGCCAGTTACAAGAATTTCTTTATCTGTTTTTACGTCTCTATCTGCATAAGCAATCCATGTTCCAGTTGCAGAAACATTTTTGTGAAGCTCTTCAGCATTTGTGTATAATGATGGCGTTACAACTGCATCAAGTTGGATAAGGATCTGCTCGCCTGTTATAGAGCTTTTCGCATCATACTTGAATGTGTTTTTTGCTTCTTGAGTTGTAAAGTAAATATCTCCAACTACTTTGTTTGCAACAAGTTGCAAGTTGTTAGCATACACATATACATCACCTACAAATATATCACCATGAATTCTAGCATTTGGGCTAAGAATTGTTAATGAAGGTGCAGTCACTGTAAAGTCTCTTGTGATGTTTCTGTCAGCATCTTGGCTGTAAAGAGAAATTTTTCTTTGAACTTGTCCTCTGCTGTTTAAGAACTCGCCAGCAAGTACAAGTGGCTTGTCGATATTCATATCGATTAATGTGTTGATGATCCATGTGCCATTAGCCCACATAGATTTTCTAAACACGTCTTTATCATATGTCGTAGAAGCAGATGTTACAACATCTGTGCCTTCGATAATTTCAACTAATAAAACTTCACCAGTTACTTTACTTTTCGCATCGATGGTCGCTGTATTTTTAGCTGCTTGATTTGTGTAATATACATTACCTTCAACCACTGCATCAACCAATTGGAAATTTTCAGCGTTTACGTAAACATCGCCTACGAATGTACCGCTTTGAATTCTAGCGTTCGGGCTGTTTACAGTAAGTTTAGGCGCTGTTAAAGTAAATCTTTCAAGAACGACTTTGTTCTCGTCTTGAGTATATAATGAAATTTTTCTTTGGATAATGTCTTAGCCTGTTACT
>DMYC01000066.1:2341-5494 GCA_003482695.1 Clostridiales bacterium UBA8960 | reverse complement strand
GGCGATATGGATAAAGTGACCCTCAGTGTGGGAGGCTATGTTGGCATGCTAGAGGAGTCTGCGGTTTGGAAACGAATAGACCAAGCAGACGTGCAACTTTATAAGGCGAAAGAATCAGGGCGAAATAAACTGATGCTAAGCGAAAGCTAATAACTCACTTCCACTAAAGACAGCGCATCCGACATCGCTTTGTGGCCAACGTGTTCCGCTTTTCCAGTTGAAAGCGCTAACCTAACAGAGTTCGCAGGCAATTGTCCCGTGCCGATTTGAATCAATGTTCCAACGATCAAGCGTTCCATATTTAGGAGAAAGCCATTTGCAGTCATCATTATTGTTATTTCAGTTTCAGACTCTAAAATGTTGACTGCGTATACTTTTTTCACCGTGTTTTTTGCCTTTGTATTTGTTGAAAAAGCGATAAAATTCTGCTCGCCGATTAAATCGATAGCTGCGTCTTTCATCTTGGAAACATCCAAATTTTGATTCAAGACATTGACTTGGTGTCTTTCGAAAAGTGGACGACGCGGCGCATTGTTCTTCCAAATTCGGTATTCATAACTTAATGTTTTAACCAAATAACGGCTGTGGAATCGTTCATCGACTTCCTCAACCGATAAAACGATGATGTCATCGGGCAAATACTTTTCGAAATGTTCGAACACCCCTTCGCGATTAAACGAGTCGTCTGGTGCGATAAAGTTAACGATTTGGCGCTTTGCGTGAACACCAGCTTCAGTATTGCAGGCAGAAACAAGTTCCACATACGTATGATACATTTTAGATAAAATCATCTCCATTTTACCTTGAATCGACTTGTCAGGGTTTCCTTTTCTTTCACTGAAACCCATGTATTTTCGGCCATCGTAAGCAATGGTCATTTTAAAATTCTTCATTCATATCCTCGCTTTTATAAGAGTTGTGTGAGTTGTGGTACCCGGTTCGCTTGCTCATGTGAGTTATGGTACCCGGTTCGCTAACTCATTCTTTTCTTAGTATAGCACAGTAATTAATGGCATGTCAGTCATTATGATAATTCGTATACGCAAAGACGAGTCAATAAGTCAGACACATCGACTCAAGGAGGAACACTACCATGACCATATTAATCACAGGCTTCGAGCCTTTCGGAGGAGAATCGTTAAACCCCGCACATGAGGCAGTCAACCGCCTCAAAGATAAACTTGAATACCATGATGTTGTAAAGCGCACACTGCCAGTCGTCTTTCACGTCGCACTGGAAGCTTTGGATGCACATATAAAATCCGTTTCACCAGACATCATCATATGCGTCGGCCAAGCAGGTGGCAGGGCGGGCATCAGCATTGAACGCGTCGGCATCAACATCGATGACGCCAGAATACCGGACAATCAAAATCAAGCCCCTGTCGACCAACCGATCAATCCAAATGGCCCTGCGGCATATTTCTCCAACTTGCCAATCAAGGCAATCACAGCAGCAATTACAGAAGCGGGCATACCTGCATCAGTTTCGAATACCGCAGGCACTTATGTGTGCAACCATGTCCTGTACGGACTCATGGATCTCATCCATCAGAAATACCCACATGTTAAGGGCGGCTTCATTCATGTTCCATTTTTACCGAGTCAAGCGGTCAAATCGCCAAACGCACCTTCCATGCATCTCGACGATATCATCAAAGCACTTGAAATCGCGGCGTTGACATCATGCGAAATCGATGGGGACATCGTTGAAAGTGCTGGTACCATTTGCTGAATTTCGTCATCATCATGCAGAAAGGAGGACACCTTTGAGAATAAGACCTTACATACAGACACTATGCGCTACATCAAAGGCGACCACTGCCTACGTGAGGTCGCAAGCGCTATCGGCGAACTAACTTCCGAAGATTGCTTCATCGGCAAATTGGATCAAGACAGCACGTGGGACTTGATCAGTCATGCGGATACACATTTATATAAAGCAAAGGAATTGGGCCGTAACAATTTGGTAGTCGGGCGTGAGTCGGAGTGTCTTTTTGAATCATTTTTGGTTGATGATGGAGGAAAAAATGTCCACTTTTAGCAGTAAAGGAAAACGCACAGCTTTATCACTTATATTGGTTGTGTCGACAATTGTTTTGGCATTATACCTAAGCAAATCCGACAAACTGGCTTTTCCGATTTACACAGCCAACGCGGACACCTATCAGCGTGAAAAAGTGGCTGATGTTAGAGTAGAAAAGGAAGCCGAAATCGACACAATCCTCGAAGCACTTGTAAAAGGCTCATCTGAAAAAGTGTTTATATTGCCGATGACATATGAGGGCATCGAGATGATTTTTGGTCAGAAGATTGCTGTCGTGAATCTACATGAAAGCGGTGATGAAAACCCTCCAGTTTCATGGCGTACAGGCTATTTTCAAGGCTCCACAGGTGGCGTGGTCACGTCTGTGTCGCTTCAGGAAACCATGCTTCAAAGGGATTATGATGGCGACTGGGTAGACGGTGTCAAATTTCTATATGAAGGCGAACCGATTGAGTTTGAGCACGTCTCAGGCCTTTCTGGCGCGCAGTATCGCACTGTACATTATATTTTGGATGAGTTAAATATTGGTGACACACTGGCCAATATTTTTGAGCTTGAAAGCAAGACCCTATCAGAAAACGGAAGGACGATAACTTACGCGCTGAAAGGTGAGTATGATGTGAAAGGACGCATCTACTACTTTGAGGGCGGCATGGAACCATGGCTTGAGATTCTTGAATCACCGATAAGAGGGATATCACTTGAAATCGGATTTGGAGATGATTTGGATCCATATATTGAGCGTTTTCGGTATTATATAAAGATCAGTAACGTCGAGATGTTTTTGGGACAAATGGAAATACAAGATCCAGAGAAATATGCATCGCTCATGGAAACTGGTACAACGGATGTATTCATGAGACTTCGGGGAATCAGCAGCATACTGTGGGCTGAATCGGAGCTTTATAGTGAATCCGAGTTTGTTGAATTTTTGAAGTAAGTAGGGTAGATGTCAAGTAAACTTGGTAAAAAGACAAGTATACTTGACATTTTTATTTTTTGTGATATGCTTTACGTAATAGATGGTTTATTGGTGGTGATGTAATGAACGAAAAAAGGATATTCAAGAATCGTTTAAAGGTTGCACGCGCGGAGCATGGATTGTC
>DMYC01000066.1:0-2283 GCA_003482695.1 Clostridiales bacterium UBA8960 | reverse complement strand
GTTTGAAGAGCTGTTTTACTTAGAGGAGGGTGATTAGGATGGGCAAATCTGATGAAAGACAAATGGATACACCTTTGTATGGCATCGTTGATGAACGGACAAAGGCAGTTGCTTATCAAGGTGACGCTTATACAGGGCGTTTTATGTTGTTTGCGGTGCTGATAGATGTTGTCATACGTTCATTCAACTTTGAAAGTGCGTTTTTTGCTTCGAATTGGGACCTCATGTTGATCGTTATTGTCGGTGGTATGATATCAACTGCATATCAAGTAAAAAGTAGAATCCTTTTCAATAGACCATTTGCGAAATCTTTTTTAACTATTTTTGCATTTATGTGTTTTAGCGCCGTCGTGGCTATGTTAGCTGTTTTCTTAATAAAATAAGCCAATGTGCTGGGATGAGGAGACGAACCCGGTACCACAACTCATGCTGGGATGAGGAGACGAACCCGGTACCACAACTCATGAGGAGACGAACCCGGTACCACAACTCACCAAGAAAACCCGCCCCGTTTTTTCCCGAGCAAATATAGGCGCACAGTCAAACGAATAAAGTTAAAGTAGAACATGATTTTCGAAAGTCGCGTTGGTTTTAGGACGAGATGGAGAAAGTCCCAGTGTTCTATTTTTTTTGATGTAATTGACGTTTTATGAAGCTCGTAAAGTGGTGTTCCGGGGATGGGGGTGAAGATGGAGACTGTTGTGTAGACGAGGTTATTGTCGACAGCCCAGGTGTAAATTGCATCAAAATCACTTTTTTCAGCCGTATGTGGCACCGTCATGAGTGCGATACACTGTGCACCGGCATCTTGAATCGTCTGAATGCACGCGCGGTTGATGGACGCCGTGGTGCGTTTGTCGTAAGCCAGGAGTTCTGCATCATTTACAGCTTCAAGACCGACGATGAAGTATCGAAACCCAATCTCCTTGAGTGCGATGATTAGGTCTGGATTACCAGCCACCTCGTCCGCCCTCGCATAGCAGATGAAACTTTTCTTAAGTCCTGACGCTTTGACCATTCGAGTAAATGACCAGGCGCGCTTGATATCCGCTAGAAAGTCATCATCGACGATCTGAACGCAGTCCGCTTTTAGACTCATGAGTTCTTCCATTACAGTATCAAGATCGCGCGTCTGATACTTGCCCCCGTTTAGCTGTTTACAATAGCAAAAGGCGCAACTCTGTGGACAGGAAAAAGCCGTTTTCATCGTGGCGATCTCTTTGAATTCCAAATATCGGTACAAGTGGCGGTTCGCATAAAAATGCGAACGGTCAGGGATGGGGAGTGTGTTTATATCCACAGAAATTAAGTCGTTTGATTGCCAGTCACCAAATGAATCGCGATACATAAGCCCATTAATAGGTTCATCACGAGTCGAAAAATCACGGGGATTTGAGGCGACACCCACAAATTTAATAAACGCTTCAAAATCCTGCATCGATGCGCTCCTAAAAATAAAGTCGATAACAGGTGTTTTAAACGAATCGGGATTGAGCTGCACGTGTACACCTCCGGCGACCGTCAAAATGTTAGCGTCAACCTTCTTAACAAGTGTTGCGACAGCCTTCATGGCATTTTCCTGTGTGATGTATCCGGTAATCGCCACAAGATCTGGTTTTATTTTTTTTAGGACGTTTTTAAGAGGACGTGAGTCGAAAATGCCATCATAAATTTGTGCCTCATTACCAAGCGCAAGAAGCGTCGTCAGTAAATACTCAAGTTCGATGGGTTCATTTTCAACGAGTCTGGAGAATCTGAAAACATTGGGTGCTTTTGGCCTTACTAGAAGTACTCTCATATTAGTGCCTCATCAGGAAATTCTTAATATAAACCGAGAACAGCGTGTTAAAACCAGTGAGCATTTTTAAGGTGTTTCGGAGTGGAAAGGCCTTTAAAGTATAGCGCACACTGTGCCAGTTGAAATTGATCATTAGCGCAAGTTTCAAAACTTCGAAATAATACGCCCTAAGCGACATTTTGGAAGGGCGGATGAGCACATCGCCAAAATTCCATTTATCATAATCCGACACATCGTATAAAAGACGCGATTTAAACGTTTCGTATAACGGCGTCATCGGATGCGGCACAAGTGGTGAAAATGTCGTGAGTTCAGGCTTGAGTTTTCTGATGTAGCGCATCAATCGCTTGAAATCGTCTTTGTCCCAGTCTGGATGAACGATAAAAGAGCCCCAGCATGCGATGTCGTTTGCCCTTAGCAGCAGGGTCGCTTGTTCGTTTTCGTCGGTTGTGGCGGCTTTATTGTAATTAGCAAGCTGTTTGTCA
>DMYC01000173.1 GCA_003482695.1 Clostridiales bacterium UBA8960 | reverse complement strand
ATATAAGTCTACAGTTGATAAATATAAAGAAATTGAAGATTTGAAGCAATACATTAAGAACAACTACTATTTGGATGTAGATGATGAGACCCTGATCGAAGGGATGAAAAAAGGCATTTTTGATATCTTAAATGACCCTTACTCAGAGTTCATGACTCAAGAAGAGTTCAAGAATTATATGGAATCTTCATCTGGAGAATACCCTGGTATAGGGATATATCTTGCACCCAATTCGGATAATGAAATCGAAATTGTGTCTCCGATCGAAGATACACCTGCAGATAGAGCGGGGTTGCTCGCGAAGGATTTAATCGTCGGTGTGAATGGTGATCCTGTTAATGCAGACGTTATGGATGATGCGATTAAAAGAATTAAAGGCGAACCGGGGACACCTGTTACGCTTACGATTTTTAGGCCCTCAAAGAACGAAAAATTCGATGTGGAGATCATTAGAGAATGGATTGACATCAAGGTTGTAAAGTCTGAAATGTTGAGTGA
The DNA here is from genome assembly GCA_003482695.1 of Clostridiales bacterium UBA8960. GTDB lineage: Bacteria > Bacillota > Clostridia > Peptostreptococcales > Acidaminobacteraceae > Fusibacter_C. Next base: position 3,489 of record DMYC01000173.1, on the reverse strand, counting down.
TTCTGTTGGATACCTGCGTCTAACCATGTTTGATGAAAATTCGGCAGCCGAGTTTGAACGCAGCCTCAATGAACTGATCAAAGCGGGTGCAAAAGGCGTCGTCCTGGACTTGAGACAAAATCCAGGTGGCTACTTAAGCCAATGCGTGGAAATCGCAGATATGTTGCTTGGAAAAGCGTTGATCGTCTACACGGAAAGCCGAAGTGGCAATGAAGAGAAGTTCTTTTCAGATGCTCAAAAGTACGATGTGGAGTTGGTCGTGTTGGTCAACAAGGGTTCGGCAAGTGCTTCTGAAATTTTAGCTGGAGCGCTTAAAGATCATCAAATGGCGACGCTCGTTGGTACGACAACTTTTGGTAAAGGCGTGGTTCAAATTGTGAAGCCATATAATGACAATACCGGGTTTAAACTGACAACGTCTCAGTATTTCACACCGAATGGCGGATTTATTCATGGCATTGGCATTGAACCTGATGTAATCGTTGAAATGGATGAACGTTATTACGAACTAGAGAACCCTACAAAAGAGGATGACAATCAGCTTCAAAAGGCCATAGAAATCATACTGGAAAAACTTAAATAAGTGAATAGGGGGTTTGTGATGAATACGACATTTTACAAAAAAGAGGTCGAGGCATTGAAAGAAATGGCTCAAAATATCGAAAGTCACAAACCTCAGCTTTCGCGTGAGATATCAAATTTAGGATCTAAGGATATCCCAATCGTTATCGGCTTGATNNTGGTTTTCTAACGTGGTGGGCTATTCTTTAAAGAAATTGAGATGCTGAGGGAACAATGAGAAAAGTCGTAATTTTGGATATAAGATATCGGATGACATTAACCGCAATTAGGTCTCTAGGCAAACGTGGCATTCCAGTTGTTGCACTTGAGTATGAAACAACTGGAAAACATGCATGTTTAGGGTTTTATTCAAAATATGTCGATGAGAAAATAAGAATACCTGATCCAGCCCAAAATGAGAATGCGTTTGTCGATGCCTTGCTGAATTTGGGACGACAAATAGCGCTTCAAACGGGAGAAAAACCGGTGCTAATCGTGCCTGGAAGTCAGTCTATGTCCGTTTTGACGCGGTATACACAAGCGTTGTCACCTATCTTCGAGACGTTGTTGGTGGATCATCAAACCTATCTTGAAGCGAACAACACACAGACTTTGCTGAAAAAAGCAAAGGAGATAGGGGTCAATGTCCCTTTGACAACTTGGCTTTATGAAAACGACGACTCTGAAACCGTTGAATCACTGGCGGACCGAATTGAGTTTCCCGTTGTTGTTAAATATCGTGAGGGCGAGAAATTGCCATTAAAAGCAAAAGAACGTTATGAGATTATAAATGAACGTTCTTCTTTTATTGCGCATTATACTAGAATGCACCAAATTCAGCCTTCACCACTTGTCCAGGAGTATGTTCTCGGAAGTGGCTATGGCGTTTCAGCCGTTTTTGATGAGCACAGCCATCCGATAGAGATTTTTGTGCATGAAAGGCTTAGAGAATATCCGACATCAGGTGGCCCAAGCACTTTCTGTCAATCCATTTGGGATGATAAAATGGTGAGTCAAGCGATTGAACTGTTGAAAGCGCTTAGTTGGAAAGGGTATGCGATGGTTGAGTTCAAAGGTCAAAAGGGCGGTGCTTTTCGACTCATGGAGATTAACCCGCGATTTTGGGGGAGCATGGCGCTTTCACTTGTTTCGGGATGCGACCTTGCCTATAAGTACTATGCGTCGTTAAGCGAAGAAAAAGCATTGGAACCGAGGACACATGTATTTGCGAATCAATATAAGTTAGGTGCTAAAATGCGTTTCAGAGTTCAGGATCTGCTGGCGATAAAATCGTACTATTTTGGGCGGAAATCTGGTGTTCGCGAGCTGCTTAACGGTTTATTGACACAAGTGGATCCTACTATAAAAGATGGTTTATTCAGTTTTGATGACCCTATGCCTGGACTCATGTACTATCTAGGTTTTTTTAAGCGTTAAGAAAGGGGAGCCCATGAAGATCGATTTTCACATTCACACGGAAAAATCGGATGATTCGAATGCCAAAGTTGAGGACATCATCAGAAAAGCGGAGGAAGTTGGCCTTGATGGCATCGTGATTTTAGACCACAACACGATGCAATGGGATGCCTGTTCGTCGCTTAAAGAGACAAAACTTAAGGTTTATCGGGCTGGAGAGTATTCAACTGAAGACGGTCATATCATCGTGATTGGTGCCACAACACCACTTGAAAACATCTGTACGTTTAAAAGTGGGCGATTCGAAACCACTTGCATTTTATCAAATGCCAAGGCTCAAGACGCTTTTATCATTATGGCACATCCATATCGTTGGATACATAAACCCCCTTCTGATGCATTGCTCTCTCAAGTGGATGCAATCGAAATTTATAACAGTCGCAATTGCCTGCTGAGAAATAATTTTGATGCGAACACGAAAGCTCAAGATGCTGCAAAAAGGCTAAATTTACCCATGTTGTCTGGAAGTGATGCCCACTTTGTGTCGGAAATTGGAAACAGCTATGTATTGTTTGACACGATGGGCGAACCTTTTGATCTAAAGGCAATAAAACGTTATACGGCCACGATCTATGGTCAACCGAATCACCCTATTGGCGAGTTTAAAAGTCAATGGATAAAAGCTTCAAGGTATAGAACACATACGCGAAAGTTAAAGCTGATTGCAAAGCTCTTTTTTGAGTTGTTTGTGTTTGTGTGGCGCAATAACAAAATTCAGAAGGGTATCATAACCACATATAAAGGAGCTGTCTAAACGATGATCGTATTTGAACTTTTGAGAAAAGTGAATCGACAAGTTAAACAATATAAAAAAAATAAGGCAGGACGGTATTTATCGCCTGTTAGACGCATAGAGCAAGTACACCCATTATCAAATGACCGCTGGTGTGCAATGACTTTTGATGATGGGCCAAGTATGATGCCCCCAAATCCTTATCCAAGTGCTCAGGAGCTGAGACGTATTGGTCTTGATCCTTCAATTCAAAATTATGGGTTGTCTGAAGTGATACTGACGACGCTTGATGCGTTTGGCTATAAAGGTACGTTTGATGTCATCGGCACAACCGCGCAAAACTATCCCGATGAACGTGGCAAGCTACACACTGCCAAGTGGGGCGGTCAAAGCCATGACCATTATCCTGACCTTGGGAAAGACCACCTTGGCGGACTGATCAATCATCCTGAAATCGGTGTTAGAATGGTCGGGGAAGGGCATGAAATCGCAAATCACGGCGGCCGTCATATCCTGTTTGGTCCGATTGGAGTCATATATCGTTCCAGATCATCCCTTAAGGATATGGACGCAGTGGTTGACGATTTAACGATGCTTCACAATCACATTTTCGAAACGACGGCCCATGTCGCGAAACTGTCTCGTCCACCACACTATATCGATAAAGTTGCTGGTGGATTCAGCGCTTATGATGCCTATGCTGAAATGGGCTACCAGTA
>DMYC01000065.1 GCA_003482695.1 Clostridiales bacterium UBA8960 | reverse complement strand
GCGTGAACCCGAACGGGCAACGTCTACTGAACATAGAGCAAGTCCTCGCTTGGCACATACGATTGGGGGAATTGATGGATGCGACCTGTGGCCGCACCCATGCAAATTTTCGGATGGGTCACGCGAGTGCGTGAACCCGAACGGGCAACGTCTACTGAACATAGAGCAAGTCCTCGCTTGGCACATACGATTGGGGGAATTGATGGCTACTCGCCATTTATTCCCCCTTCGCTATGTGCGTTCGCTGTGGAGCTCTATTTATCAGCAGACGTTGCCCGTTCGGGTTCACGCATTTCGCTTCATATACATACGATGTGTCGCATAGGCGCGGCCACAGGTCGCCTCTGTTTGTGTTTCATGAATTGCCTTTGGGGATGGTTCTTTAAGGTTCGGGGAATAAATGATCAAGGGGTCCGACCCCCTGGTTTTTTGTCTTTTGCACTCAGGGCACAGGCCCATTGATCAGCACAATGTGAATGTATGCGTGTGGCTACGGGGCGAAAGGCTGCCGAGAAGGGAGCTCCACAGCGAACGCACTTGACGAAGGGGGCACAAATGGCGAATAGCCATCAGTGCCCCTAATCGCAAGTGCCGAGCGAGGACTTGTCTCCCGCAGCGGCGGCCTTTCGCCACGTAACCACATGCATTGCGTCACCCCAAATTGATCAATGAGCCTGTCCCCCTGTTTTTTGTGTCAACCCCCAACCTCAAGGGTATCATTTATACATGAACGACACCCATTATTGAGAGAGGTGCTTATGCATGTGGAAGACTATACAACCGGCAATATAAAGAAACAAATTCTCACCATGGCCATTCCAGTGAGTATTGGTATGTTTTTTAACACGATGTTCAACGTCGTCGACACATTTTATGCAGGCAAGCTCGGCACCGAATCGCTTGCCGGCATGTCGCTATCCTTTTCCATTTTCTTCATGCTGCTTGCGATTACAGCTGGCATCAGCACAGGCCTTTCTGCGCTTTTATCGATTGCTTCGGGCAAAAAAAACGAAGACGAAGTCAAAGCGCTCACAGCAAACGGCATTTTTCTTACGATATTCGTCAGTCTAGTCATCACAATCGCAGGAATTGTGTTCTCTCCCCTGTTGCTTTCCGCCTTGGGTGCCACAGGAGAAACGCTGAACCATGGAACGAGATACCTTCGTGGGATTTACGCTGGTTCAATATTTTTCGGACTCAACTCCGCCTTAAACGCACTACTCGCTTCACGTGGCATCACAAAACCATTTCGAAATTTCTTGATCATCGGCTTTGTGATGAATCTCATTCTTGATCCTCTATTCATCTTTGGACCTTTTGGAATGCCTAAGATGGGGACATTTGGAGTCGCACTTGCCACCGTCATCGTCAACTTAACGGGAAACTTCTATCTCGCTTACAAATGTCATAAACTGCTTGGCATCCGTTTTCAGACATTGATGCCAAGTATAAAAGAACCTTTTAAACTGGTCCATTATAAAACCATCCGTAACATCCTGTCACAAGGAATCCCAGCAGCACTCAACATGATCACCATCGCCGTGGGCATCTATGTCATCAACTTTTTCATTTACATTCACGGCGACGATGCTGCAATCGCAGGATATGGTGTCGCTATGAGAAACGAACAGATTGCACTATTGCCTTCCATCGGTCTAAACACAGCCGCATTGACCATCGCAGGACAGAACTTCGGCGCAGGGCACTTCGACAGAATTAGGGAAACGTATAAAGAGAGCCTCAAAATAGGCATTTTGATCATGACCACGGGCATGCTGGTCATCTTCCCATTTGCTGATCAACTTATCAAACTTTTCAACAGCGACCCGAATGTCATCTTTGAGGGCACAAGGTATCTGCGCATCGAGTTTCTTGCATTTAACGCCTATATTATACTAAATATTGCACTCTCAATTCTCCAGGCAATAAAAAAGCCTCAATACGCCATTTGGATCGGCATATCGAGGCAGTTGGTATTGCCAGTTACATTGTTCCCGCTTCTTGGTACATTGATCGGTCTTGGACTGATCGGCATCTGGTGGGGCATCGTCATAACGACATGGCTTGGTGCAGTGGCCGCCATGATAATAATGTACCATTATACTAAGCAAATGCACTTAACTTAAGAAAACACACTTTGTATGCTCAATGGAAATTTTATGACAAATGTGCTATGATAATAAAAGCTTCTTTAAATAGAACAAATTTCACAGCTTATTGGGGGCAGCATGTCAACTCATGAACTGAAAGTCAAGTACGAAAAACTTGTGGCTTCATTTGTCGATTCGGAAACGACCACTAGAAGAGAATTTATTGAAAAATCTTTTAATGCCGTATTTGACTTGATTGATGAAGCTGAAAAAGGATCGTTTTATGAGCTTCAAGATGATTTTTATGTGCCGACGTTGTCTATCGGCTACGATTTTGAGACCCTAAAAAAACTTAAATTCAGCGCAAAAGATGCTTTTATTGATTTTGAGAGCACAGATGATCAACTGATTGATTCATACGAAGTACATATAAAAAAAAGAGAAGATGCCGCTTTTTCACTTGATACGATTGCGACCTTCAAAGCGCTTGGCACTTATGAGAACTTTAGATCGCTTTATGCACCGGTGAAACTAGGAAAAAAGAAAGTGGGCCTCATTTGTCTTGAAAACTTTTCGAACCTGTCGTTTTCGAGAAATTCCAAACTGTTATTGAGGCTCTTTGCACAGCAATACTCCAACATATTCACTTTAAAATACTACAAAGATCTATCGGACCAGAAACTCGAAAACGTCGTGAAAGTATTGATTAAAGCCATTGAGCTGAAAGACGAATACACATCCGGCCACGCAAACCGCGTACAGGAGATATCGGTCATGCTTGCTGGTGCGATGGGGCTCTCAACCGAACGCATTATAACGCTAAGTACGGCAGCACTTTTACATGATGTGGGGAAAATCGGAATTTCTACAGAAATATTGAACAAGCCGAATCGGTTGACTGAACTTGAGTTCAATCAGATTAAAATGCATCCTGGGAACGCAAAGAAAATACTGGATGAAATCGACGGTTTCGATGAAATTTGCCATTATACCTACTGCCATCATGAGTATTATGACGGTTCGGGGTATCCACGTGGGCTTAAACACAATGAAATTCCCATCGAGTCACAGATTATACAGTTGGCGGATGCTTACGACGCCATGACATCAGACCGGTCATATCGCAAGAAATTCACCCATCAAGAAGCAATCCGCTTGATTATCGCGCAACGCGGCAAACAGTTTAATCCGGATCTCGTCGATTTGCTGCTCGATTTAAGGCTTGAAGCATAAAAACACAAAAAAGGATCTTAGCAAATTTTTATCATTTTTGCTAAAATCCTTTTATTTGCACTTTATTATTTTTTAAGGCCATCCGCAATTTTAAGGATATAGGCCGCAAACTCATCTCGCAGATCGGGTCTTCTTAAGGCCGTTTCCACAGTCGCTTCCAAGAAACCTTGCTTGTTGCCCACATCGTAACGTTTGCCGATGAAATCATATGCCACCATGGCTTCTTTCTTCGCGAGCTCGTTTAAAGCGTCCGTAAGTTGGATTTCTCCACCTTTTCCAGGTTCCGTGTGCGCCAAAATATCAAAAATCTCAGGTGAAATGATATAGCGACCTAAGATGGCCACATTGGATGGCGCTTCCTCTTTAGACGGTTTCTCCACCAAGTCCTTGACATCATATACGCGATCGCCGATTTGTTTGCCATGGACGATGCCGTATTTGTTCACATCCTCGTCGCTTACCGTTTGAACGCCAAGTACAGATGTGTGATACTGATCATAAATTTCGATCATTTGCTTTAAGCAGGGGTTCTCGTCATTGTAGACAACATCATCTCCTAAAAGCACCGCAAAAGGTTCGTTGCCGACAAATGTGCGCGCGCAATAGACTGCAGCACCAAGTCCATTCGCCTCTTTCTGGCGAATATAGTGGATGTCCACCATCTCGGAAACCGTCTTCACGATTTCGAGCAGTTCTGTGCTGTTTTTTCTCTCCAGTTCCATCTCAAGTTCAACTGAACGATCGAAATGGTCCTCAATCGCGCGTTTGCTTTTGCCCGTTATAATTAAAATCTCTTCGATGCCACTGGCAATCGCCTCTTCGATGATATATTGTATCGTGGGTTTGTCCACGATGGGTAACATTTCTTTAGGCATCGCCTTCGTCGCAGGTAAAAACCGCGTTCCCAGTCCTGCAGCCGGTATAACCGCCTTACGTACCTTCATATGTAATTCCTCCCTTGTCCATTCAAATCTGCCAAGGGCACTAAAAAAAGTGCCCACTCCACTACTCATTCTACCATTTTGACTGAAAATAAGCAATGACGCCCCATCATGCTTGCGCGAGCTTAGGGTAGCTAAACAACGCCGGAAAACCTGAATTGCCAGCGCTTCGAACCATCCAGCCACTTGGGTCTAGACATTCTTTTTCGAGCCCAGTGATCAGTCCTGCGACATCGAACGCAAATTTAACGGTCGTCGCACCCGTTCTCGCCAGAATATTTGACAGATCAAAACGCGCGTCACCGCCATTTTGAACGAACACATCGTAAAGCACTAAGCCTTTCCCTGCGTCTACAATATCCGCGATCAACACGGTCATATCATCCAAACGGTATAGTTTCTCGTTAAAGCCATGGTGCCAATAAAAAGCCAAAATATGTTCATCTTCCACGATTTCAAGTTTAGCACCCTTTAAAAGTGCGCTCGACTTCACAGTACAAAGCGCTTCAAGCGTCATCGAAGCAGGCACAAGTGTGCGCTTAAGCGACTCAGGTGAACCAAGTGGATTTTGCCATGCATATTTTACCTCAGGCACATCCACAAACCCGCATTTACGATAGAGTGCCATCGCCTCATCGTCCGCTGCAAGGTAGAAAAATTCAGCATCATCTTCAAAATCCGCGATGATTCTTTGGATCAGATCATATGCAAGGCCGCGACGCCTAAACTCAGGGTCCGTCATCACCGTCCCGATTTGAATCGCGTCGACAGGTCGCCCCTCTATGATGAGTTTCATTTTATTCGCTGAGGCATTCGCGACGATCTTGCCGTCCACTTCATAGCTGTATGGCATATAAGACGCATTCCAGCAACCGCTCTGATACCAAGCTTCGAAAGATATGCCAAAAGTCTGCATCGCAAGTGCGTCAAAAGAACGACGCAGTTTCTCGTCATGTTTGTAATCTTTGATAAATTCAATCATCTTTCTTTTTTCCTTTCAATCTCTTAAGCCTGAAAAAATCTTCACGCTCTTTCTCTTCGAGTGACTCTTCAATCCATTTTGTGAGGCTCTCGAACTTCGGTATTTGAATCTTATCCAGCGCATTTGCGCGCTTACTCGTCCGTTTGATTTCCAGTGCCAAACGAAACACTGTGTTTTCAACTTCAGCAAGGTGATAAAGCAACTGCTGTGCCTTCGCCATCTTTACGACGATCAGGTCGATGGCAGAATTGGTCCGGTAAAAGCCATAATAGGGCCCGAGTGGTTTTTCAGCATACTTGATCGTTGGAATTTCAACGTTCATAATGCTCTTGTTTAAAATCGTCAAATTCTCGTCTCGTGGGATGGATAAGGCGATTTCCATAACCGTGCTCTCACCCATGGTTACAAGCGCGTGATTCAGCGCATCATAAACATCAAAAAACACTTGGTCGATTTGCGCCTGAAGGTTTTCCACCTCTTCAATCATGTCCATCATCTCTCGAATCAGGACGTTTCTTTTTTTGTCGAGCAATTGGTAGCCTTGTCTTGTGAATGTGAGCATCGACTTCGATTTTATGAGATTGGCTTTCGTCGGCGTTAAATTTTCCATATACTCATCTCCTATAATACTTTCGGATCATGGCCTCGTCAAGCCTATCAAGCGCTTCAGGGGGTAAAATGGACAGGATTTTCCAGCCAATATCCAAACTTTCGATGATGGTTCGTCTCTCTGAATACCCTTGGTTTAAGAATTCGAGTTCAAATTGCTTGCCATATGCCATATATAGCTGATCGATCTCTGATAGATCAGACTCTCCCACGATTTGGGCCAGAGATCGCACCTCCAGGACTTTTGAAAAAGAGGAGAACATTTGGTTGGCTAAGTCGGTGTGATCTTCGCGCGTAAACCCTTCTCCGATGCCATCTTTCATAAGTCGTGACAATGAAGGCATGACATTGATCGGCGGATTGATGTCCTTGTTGGCTAAATCTCTCGATAAAACGATCTGCCCTTCGGTGATGTAACCCGTCAGGTCTGGGATTGGGTGTGTGATGTCGTCGTTCGGCATCGTCAAAATCGGGATAAACGTAATGGCGCCTTTGCCGTTTTTGAGCATGCCTGCCCGTTCATAGAGAAACGCAAGATCCGAGTAAAGGTAGCCCGGGTAACCTTTTCGGCTAGGCACTTCCTCTTTGGCGGATGAGATCTCTCTCA
>DMYC01000252.1 GCA_003482695.1 Clostridiales bacterium UBA8960 | reverse complement strand
AACGCAATGAAGCGAGCAAAGGGCAAGCTGTTTCCCTTTGGATTTTACCATATACTCAAGGCGATAAAAAAAAGTCAAGTTCTCGACTTGTACTTGATAGCAGTAGATCCGGATCATCAAGATTCTGGTGCCAATGCACTCATGCTCGACCGTATTGTTCAATCGGCAATTAAGTACGGCATGACACATGCTGAAACTGGGCCGATGCTTGAGACCAACATAAAGGTTCAATCACAGTGGCGCTTTTTTGATGTAACGCAACATAGAAGAAGGCGCATTTATAAAATGGAAATTGAAAAAAAATGTGTTTAGATTAAATGTTCTTGGGTAAAAATGCATCAAGAGGACATTATCCTCTTCGTTGATTGGTCTACGCATATTTGAATTAAAGTTTTAAAAGTGAGTTTTATCAACAATTTTGTTTTTGAGTAAAGTAAGTTTAAATGTAAAGTTTAAAAGTATTGAGTTAGGTACAAGTATCAATCTCGCTTCAAATGATAAGTTCGTTTTTAAGAGTTAGTTTTAAAAGTTTGTTTTAAGTAAGTACTTTCGTTTAAAGCTTCAATTTAAAGCAACAAGTAACAAGTTAATTGTATTTGAAAGTTTGAAAATGAGTTAACGTAAGGAAGCGTAACCAATCCAACGCCCAAAAGGGGAAGTCGATTAAATTTCGATTTCCCCTTTTTTGTTGTTGAATTCAAATGTATTTCGTATTTTTACGTTTAGCTTTAATTTAAGTTGTTCGAGATCTACTTGGTGTCCCAACTCTTTCTCAACAGAAGTAACGGATCTGGTTTTAAGTCCACAAGGCACGATAGGGGCGTAATCACCAAGGTTGGTATTGACATTTAATGCAAACCCATGCATCGTAACACCCTTGTTGACAGAAAGACCGATCGCAGCAATCTTATTTAAGCCTATAAAAACACCTGCGTTGATTTCATCTCGCATGGCCGTGATGCCGTACGCTTCTGTTAACACATCGATAAGCGTCTGTTCTATTTTGTGCACAAACGTTCTAATGCTTCCACCATGATTTTTTTTCAGATTGAAGATCAAATAGCCGACGATTTGACCAGGGCCATGATAAGTTACATCGCCACCACGTCTAATGTGAAAGACGTCATAACCTTGTTGAATCAAGAATGATTCAGAGACCAGCAGGTTGGAAGAATCGGCATTTAGTCCGATCGTTATGACTTTGGGATGTTCCATTAAAAGCAAATGATCATCACTTCCATTTTGAACGTCTTCTTGAATTTTGAATTGCATATCATAGGCCGTTTTATATGGTATAATACCTAAATCTTTATAGATGAGATTCAATTTACTCTCCTTCCAAACCATGAAACTAAGTTAATGCATCAGGAATGTATCCCTTAAACTGAGCATGGTACAGTTTGCTGTATAATCCTGTCGTGCGTAGCAACTCTTCGTGTGAGCCTCTCTCATTGATGCCTTGGTCTGTCATAACCAGGATTTCATCCGCGTTTTTTATCGTGGAAAGGCGATGTGCGATGATGAGTGTTGTACGATCTTTTGAAAGTTTTTCAATCGATTTTTGAATGGCAAATTCGTTTTCATTGTCAAGTGCAGAAGTGGCTTCATCTAAAATTAGAATTGGAGGGTTCTTAAGAAAAACTCTTGAAATCGCAATTCTTTGTTTCTGGCCGCCCGACAACTTCACGCCTCTTTCACCTACAAAGGCATTATAGCCTTCGTCAAGGCCTACTATAAAATCATGAATGTTGGCTTTTTTTGCCGCTTCGACAATCTCGTCGTCCGTTGCATCGGGCTTACCATATGCGATGTTGTCACGGATTGTACCGTAAAACAGGAACACATCTTGCTGGACGATGCCGATATGACTTCTTAGAGAAGCCATTGCAATCGATCTGATATCATGACCATCAATTGCGACTTGACCTTCATTGACGTCGTAAAAGCGTGGAATGAGCTGTGTAATGGTTGTCTTTCCCACACCTGAAGGGCCTACGAGTGCGATTGTTTTGCCTGAAGGAATCGTCAAGCTGAAATCTTTCAACACTGGATCGGCGTCTTTTTCATATGCGAACGTTACACGGTCAAATGTTATTTCACCTTTCGCATTTACAAGGTCTTTTGCATCGGGACAGTCGACAATTTTAGGTTCCATGTCCATCATCTCAAGAAAACGTTCAAAGCCTGCCGTTCCAGACTGAAATTGTTGTGTCAACTGGATAAGCGCCCGAATGGGTTTTGTGAAAAAAGAGATGAACAATAAAAAGGCAAGCAAGTCGCCATAATTGATAAGACCCTTATAAACGAAAATGCCGCCTGCAACCATCGAGGATAAAGTCATCATGTCAATAAAAAAACCGTTGCCTGCCGAATAAGAGGCGATGGCCTTAAACGAATCTTTTTTTGAATGCAAATGCGCATGGTTTGTCACATGGAATTTTTCAATCTCAAACGATTCGTTTGCAAATGATTTGGATAATCGGATTCCCGATAAACTGCTTTCAAGCTGTGCGTTGATATCAGCCAGTGCTGATCTGACGGATCTAAATGTTATGATCATCGATTTTCGCATAAGAATGGAAAATACAATCGTTAAAATAACAAAAAAGAAAATGATTAAGGTCAGAGCCAAATTGATTTGAGCCAACAAAATGAAACTGCCGATGAGCATGACGAGTGAGACGAACAAATCTTCTGGTCCATGATGAGCAAGTTCTGTGACTTCATTTAAATCCGCGGTTAGTCTGTTCATGAGTTGGCCTGTTTTTATATTATCAAAAAACGAAAACTCCAGTTTTTGAATATGTGTAAATAAGTCTCTTCGCATATCAAATTCGATTCTAGAACCTAAAACGTGACCCCAATACCCCATGAAATAAGTAAGTCCAATTTTCACGAAATAAAGAGACAAAATGACACCAGAGTAAATGATGATCAAGTTCATTTTTCCATTTGGAATCAAATCGTTGACAAAGGCCCTTGAAAACATAGGGAATAGTAAATCGATGCCAGCCATCGCAAAAGCGGCGAGCATATCAAGTGAAAAGAGAAACGTATGTGGTTTATAATAGCGTATAAATTTAAGTATCATCAGTAACCTCCAGTGACTATTATAATCCAGTTCTTACACAATCACAACAGGGTGCAAACAAAAACAAAAAAAGGTGCTCAATTGGATTTGAGCACCGATATGTTTATCATCACTTGTTCAGTTCTTGAATTTTCTCTTCCGCTTCAATCCTGATGCGTTCAAGTTCATCTTCTTTCTCACCGATCTGAACATCTATGGCATGGATGTTTGCAAGTTCATCAGCAACCATTTCAACACTAAAAATTTCACGATCCGTTTCATAAACCGTCATACCAATTTTGTGTATCAAATCATCTTTGCTCTTTTTTAAAGAACTGATTTCTGATTTGACCTTATTGCTGTCGATAAGCGATGCGGATTTGGCGCCGATGACTTTTGTACTCTTATCAATGCCTTGTTTGAGTTTACCAAATAAATCTGACATATTAGCCCCCTTAATGTACTTTAATATGTCATATATACCAAATTAAACGTCTAAAAAACATTAATTTATTTTTGCTAATCGACAAAAAAGATTTTATCATGAATGTGCTCTATCGCTTCTATTTCAAGTGGTTTAGAAAAATAGTAGCCTTGAACCACATCACAACCCGCCGATTTTAGCATTAGGGCATGTTCTCGTGTCTCTATGCCTTCAGCGATGATTTTTAAGTTCAAACTATGGACAAAAGCAATCAACTTAACCATCACGTCATTCTTTTGTGAGTCAAGTAAACGCACGATAAGCTCGCGATCAAACTTGATGGTGTCAATCGGTAAACTGGCAAGATAACTTAGGGATGAATACTCCGCTCCAAAATCATCTACAGCGATATTGATGCCTGAAAGCCTCATGGCTTCTAGAAACTTAATGGCGTATTCTTTGTTCTCCAGAAAAATATGTTCTGTGATTTCGACAGTAATTAAAGCAGGTGCAACATGATGATCTTTTAACAGTTTCAGCAAGTATTCATTATAAGTTGTGTCGTTGATTTGTAGACCTGAGAAGTTGATGGCAACAGGCTTCATGGCTATTCCGAGTTTCTGCCATCTACTTACTTGTTCTATGACTTTTCGGGTCACGATCCTGCCTACAGGTATGATTAAGCCATTT
>DMYC01000413.1 GCA_003482695.1 Clostridiales bacterium UBA8960 | reverse complement strand
ACATCCTTGACCGCATGAAATCCATTTGGATAAACCTTATTCAAATTAACAATCTTTACGTTTGCCATCTTAAACCTCCCGAGTTAAAGTCTAGCTAGTGCCGTTAAAGCGCCATATTCCGTACAGACAGACGCAGCGACATCATTAGCGATCCTTGCAAATTCCTTCATGATGGACTGATCTTTTAGTGTTTCAAGTGGCTTTTGGCTATAACTGAGCGAATAAAGAAGTGCGCCGACAAACGCATCGCCTGCACCAGTTGTATCTTTCACTTCTACATCAATAGCCGGCACGTGAACAGACCATTCTTTGTTAAATAAGTCAACACCCTTATCTCCTAAAGTGATCGCAAACGTTCCATCAAACCGAGACTTAAAAAACACTTTTGCCATTTCAATATCATTTAGACCTGAGATTAGAAAGGCTTCTTCATCACTCAGCTTAATCAAATGCGCCTTTTCGATAAAAGGCATTACGCGTTCAACAAACCCCTTTTGATCCATTTCCCAAAAGGCACTTCTGTAATTTGGATCGAAAGAAACACATTTATCATCGGCTAAAGCGTTGATGAGTAGCTGATGATAGGTTCGATTCAGATGCCCATCCAAAAAAGCGGTGGCCGCTCCAAAATGAACAATCTTTGTCGCTTCATAAGATTTGACGTCCAAGTCCGTAAGTTCAAGATCCGCATCAGCACCTCTCACGAAAACGAAGTCCCTTGCGCCATTTTTCGCCACAGACACAAATGCCAAAGTTGTTGGTTTAATAGATCTAATCAGATTCGATGTGTCCACTTTGAAGCGCTTTAAAGTATCCGCTAAAAAGTCGCCAAAACCATCTCTACCCACCGCACCGTAAAACATGCTCTCTCCACCTAAAGCACCCACAACACAAGCGACATTTGCAGGGGCACCGCCAGCTTTCATCATGAAAGCCTGCTGATGAGCCAAATTCACATCTTTCTCACCACCGATGAAGAACATTAGCAATTCACCTATACATAATACTTTATTCAATTGTTTGTCCCTCCCGTTTGAAGGATGTCGTACTTTCTCTTAAGATGAGTTCATGTGTTAAGATATGATTCGCAAATGAGATGTGTTCACCTTTGTGTTCTATCATATGAATCAACGTTTCGATGGAAAGTCGCCCTTTCTCTTCGAAAGGCTGTCTCACCGTCCTTAATGACGGGTTGTACATCCTGGCGATTTCAACATCGTCAAATCCCAAAACAGATAAATCATCCGGAATTTTGTAACCTTTTTCAGTTGCATATTTCATAGCACCTACAGCCATTAAATCACAGGCACAAAAAAGCGCTGAGATATCTGGAGACGTTTTAATGATCTTCGATAACCCTTTATACCCATCATCAAAAGAATACCAACCTTCTGCGATGCGTGCTTCATCGAATAACCCCGCCTTCATCATCGTATCCCTGAATCCCATAAAACGTTCATATCCTGAGTGTGGATCTGTCAACGGGCCTCTAATCATGCCGATTTTCTCGTGACCTAGGTTGATCAGATGCTGCGTTGCTTCACACGCCGCTTTGTAATTGTTTATTTTCACCACGGGAATAGAGTCCACTGCACTATCTGAACCAATCATGACGATCGGTTTTTTGAATTCTAACATTGCCTCAAAAAATGCTTCATTGCCGTGATCTGTTACTAAAATCAGACCATCTACCCCTTTATCTTTGAGTATTTGCATATGCTGCATTTTCATATCGACATTAAAGTCCGTTGCGGTTATCAGCAGCGAATAATCCAGATTTCGAATCGCGGATTCAATTCCAGCTATAATCCTTGAAAAGACAGGGTTGGACAAGTCGGGGATGATGATTCCGATTAAATGGGATTTTTTTAGGGACAAACTTCTGGCCACAGCATTGGGCTTAAAATTTGTGCTGTCTATGACAGCCAAGACCCTTTTCTTTATATCCTCATTGACGGGCTTTGAATTGTTCAGCACCCTTGAAACGGTCGCTTTTGAGACGCCCGCACGTTCAGCAATTTCTTTAATCGTAATTTTCACATGACCCTCCAAACTTTAATCTCATCCAAAATATGGACACACTATAGACTATATCATTTGATGGAACCTGACACCATACCTTTTATGATATGTTTTTGACCGATTAAAAAACCAACAACGATAGGGGTGGCAGCCATCAAAACAGCTGTCATGATCAAATCCCACTTCTTAACAAATGAACCGGCAAATGCAGCGATTGCGAGTGGTATCGTTTGGATATTCTGCCCGATGCCGAGAACAAGCGATGGCAACAGAAAATCGTTCCAAATCCAAATTGCATTGAGAATACTGATCGTAACAAAAATGGGTTTTAGGATCGGCATGATGATTTTAAAGAAAATCTGTGGTTTAGAACACCCGTCAATCACAGCCGCTTCCTCAAGTTCAAGTGGAATCGACTTGATAAATCCATGGAACATGAATACGGCAAGTGGTGCACCAAATCCGATGTAGGCAAAAATCATACCATGATAGGTACGAAGCATCTGAATGCCAAATGTCTCATTGATCATTCTGAAAAGTGCAACAAGTGGGAACATGACGACTTGAAACGGAATAATCAAACCGCTGATGAATAGTAGAAAAATGAAAGTCGACATTTTTGTTTTTCTTCTGACTAAAACCCACGCCGCCATTGCTGAAAACACGGAAATCGTCAAAAGTGATGAAATCGTGATGATCGCAGAGGTATAGACACTAGATGCGTAACGGATACTAGGACTTGTCCAAATCGTTTTTATATTGTCAAAAAGTTGCCCCCACCTTTCTGGGAATGAAATCGGATCTGTGACGATCTCAAGAGAAGATTTCGCTGAGTTGATCACGACGATGAAGAACGGGAACAAGGTAATGAGAAACAAGACAACCGTGAGCACCGTCAATAGAATTTTCGTAACTTTTCTTTTTGAACCCATTACATCTCGACCTCCTTCTTCTTATTATAATAAACTTGTGCAATGGATACGACAGACAAGACAAGAAAGAAAATAATCGCTCTGGCTTGCCCTTCAGCCATTTTATTGAACTTGAAGGCGACGTTGTAAATGTGCATCGCCAAAAGTTCTGTCGAATTCACTGTCTGACCCTGATAAATGGCCGTTGGTCCACCATTTGTGAGTGCAACAATAATGTCGTACTGTTTAAATGAGTTGATCAACGTTAAAAATGAAGTGATGGTGAATGCCTGAGCAATCATAGGAATCGTAATATTCCATAATTTCTGCCAAAAATTCGCACCATCTATCTCACTTGCCTCAAGCAGTTCTTGTGGCACATTGAGAAGTGCCGCTACATAGATCATCATGATATAGCCCGCATACTGCCAAGTGAATGCCATAATAAGTCCAAGTAGTGTAAGATTAGGATCAGCAAGTAGCAGCAACTGCTCCAAGAAATCGATGCCAAACAGCCCACCGATCGCCGGTACGACGCTCTTGAAGATGAACTGCCAAATATAACCTAAGACTAGACCACCGATCAAATTTGGAATAAAAAATCCTGCGCGATAGAAATTCTTAAATTTTGTCTCTCTAGTGACTAAAAAAGCGAACGTCAATGCAACGATATTAATCGAAACGACACTCAAAAGTGTAAATAAAAACGTTCTCATAAATGAATACTTAAATGCAAAGTCGGAAAACATGGACTTGTAATTGGCCAGCCCGACCCAACTTGGTGTGCTATCTGCTACAGCTGTCCAATCTGTCATGGAATAATATAAGCCCATAAAAAACGGGATAATGACCACAACGATGAAGGCTAAAAGTGCTGGAGCAAGAAACAACCAAAAGACCAACTTATCTTTAGTTTGTTTTTTCATAAGCTCTCCCTCTCATGAAACAAAATTTTGAAAAAAAAAGGGTGTTTGAAACACCCTTTTAAGTTTTACTTGTTTTCTGCGATTTTTGCTGCGATTGCATCGATGAATCCTTGCTTATTGATATCTCCTTTTGCAATGCTTTCATAGATTGGTCCAATTGTGCTCATGCCAAAACCGTCAGGCATGTCATTTTGTAACCAAGTGTAAGATGCACTCTTTGCGAGCCATTCTGTGACATTTGCAGAAAGTGGTGTGTCAGGTTTGAGTGTGACATTGGTAAATGCAGGAACCATTTTTGCTTCATTTACCATATATTCATGGCCTTTTGTATTGGTTGCCATGTAATTTAAGAATGCTTTAGCTTCTGCAGTACTGCCACTGTCCTTATTAAGAACGTAGAATGATGGCGCACCGATGAAAATACTATCAAATTCGCCTTTTACTGATGCATGAGGTGCATAAGCCATCGGGAATGTCACGCCGTTTGATACGAGCCAAGGATCAATCCAGTTGCCTTGGTGAATGAACACGGATTTGCCTGTTGCAAACTGTCCAACTTGAGCATCGTAGTTGCCTGTCAATAAGACGGAACGGTCTGAATATTGGAACAATAACTCAACCCAATCCGCATATTCAGTCAATCTTTGCATGTCTGCTTCGCCAGCGTTGAGTTTGTCAAGAACGGTCGTATCTCCGTATTCAAGTCCCGCTGACAAATAACCGTTGAAATTGTGAAGCCCAGTCACCCATCTCATGTCTGGACCAGCAGCCATGGCAATCGCAGATGATACACCTAGATCGGCTTTCATACTATCAATTTTTTCAAATGCGGCTCTGTATCCTTCTTGAGAGGTTAAAGTCGCCGGGTCAATACCCGCTTTGTTAAGTAAGTCAACATTGTAGGCGATGCCCCATGCTTCAACAGCAACTGGGAAACCGATTACCTTGCCATCTACGACGAATTCTAGATCTGTTAAACCGATCCATTCATCACCGTCAAAAGAACCTAATTTGCTTTCCCAAGTGTTGTAACCACCCATTCCTTCGATTACAAAGATGTCTGGTTGGCGGTCTGATTGAAATTCTGCTTTAAGTGCTTCTGCATAAGGTGAATCGCCACCTGATGTCTTAACTGTCACTTTTACACCCGTTTCAGCGGTATAAGCTGTAGCGAATGCAGATAATTGATCGTGAATCTCAACCTTGTTTTGATAAATTACAACCTCTTTTGCTGCATCCTCAGACTTCGCACAACCTGCGAACAATGAGACGATCAACGTCAAAACCATTAGTAAAGCTAAACTCTTTTTCATCTTAATCCCCCTTTATGGATTGGTTTGATGTGGCAAATGCCAATTTGATTAATGTTCAAATGTTCAAACATTTGAACACTCCTTCAACTCCATTATAGGAAACCGGTTTCATAAAT
The DNA here is from genome assembly GCA_003482695.1 of Clostridiales bacterium UBA8960. GTDB lineage: Bacteria > Bacillota > Clostridia > Peptostreptococcales > Acidaminobacteraceae > Fusibacter_C. Next base: position 2,263 of record DMYC01000413.1, on the reverse strand, counting down.
GCAATACTTTTTTTCATTTTTGTAACAAAAAATATTCATAAGGGCCTAGTAAGATGCGTTCATCCTCAAGTGAAATGTTTTTCCCAGTATGAGCATCCACCCAAACCCCTTCAAAATCAAAGCGTTTAAGCTCACTCGAATAAATCCACTCGCGATCTTCTGAAAAATTGAACAACAAGAGACAAGGACTCTCTTCTAATTGTTCTGCCTTCGTCAATATTTGAATGACACCAAGCACATGGTGATTTGAGAATTGCATTTGAACCTCACTTGTTATCTCATGTTTCCCATAAATTGCTTTTCTTAATCGGATCAGTGCCTTAATCATTTCGAAAGCGATCGTTTTCGGATCATCATGATCACCCATTTTCGCCACAACATTCCAATCGAACACGGAGCGGTGTAGCCATCTAGAATCATGCCGCTTGTTCTCATCCTCTTTATATCGGTAATGGTTCAAACTTGCAATTTCATCACCGCTGTATAAAATCGGTATACCGGACCGCAATATAAAAAGGGCATGAATCAATTCAATTCTTTTTAGAGCAAGTTCCCGCTGATATCGGTCCCGCATTTCAAGCGCCTTTTCAAGACCCGCTAAACTGGCGAGTGTGCCTGAATTTCTCGCATCAAACGTTTCAGGATTGAACTCGTAAAGTTCCCCTTTTGAAAAGCTGTCTCTGAGGATGCCATGATAAAAATCGATCAAAAACATTTTGTGCGCATGCGGATCAAACCCAAGTAGCCTGATTCTCTCCTCTGAAAGGCCCCATCCAATATCGTCGTGACATCTGGCGTAGTTTATCCATGTACTTGACGATGGCGCTTTAAAAGCGGGCATGTGTGAAATGTGACGGGCATCTCTAGTGGCAATCGCGTTCCAGATTTCCACCATATACGATGCATTATAAAGAACATGGCATTCCAGTCGCGTTTCAGTTCCAAAATACTTTATGATTATTTCGGGCTCGACGATCGCTTCACCTAAAAGCGCAGTTGAAGGTGCGACTGTTTCTATGACGCTTCTAAAAATAGCGAGAATGTCGTTGACCTCAGGCAAATTTCGACATGATGTTCCCAATTGTTTCCACATGTAAGGGATGGCATCGAGTCTAATCATGTCCACACCCTTATTCGCTAAAAACAGGAGATTTTCGATCATTTCATAAAGCACATCGGGATTTTTGTAGTTCAAATCCCATTGGAATGGATAAAATGTGGTCATCACCCATTTGTCCATTTCTTTTAAGTAGGTGAAATTTCCAGGAGCCACTCCAGGAAACACTTGATTCATTTGTTTCTCATAAAGCTTAGGGACCACATCGTCATCGAACATGAAATAGTAGTTCTGATACTTCGCATCTCCCGACTTAGCTTGAATTGCCCATTCATGGTCGTCGGATGTATGGTTGACTACATAGTCGATACAGATGCGAATGCCTCTTTTGTGGTAGACTTTAATCACTTTTTCAAGGTCCTCAATCGTTCCAACCTTCGGATCTACAGACCTATAGCTTTTTACGGCATATCCGCCATCATTTTCGCCTTCACGTGGTTCAAGTATCGGCATCAAATGAATCATCGTAATACCGAGTTTCTCAAAATAACTGACATGATCAATAAGCTGAATCAGTTTATCCGAAAATAGGTCCACGTATAACATCATGCCCACTGTTTCACCGGATTTCAACCAAGTCGTTCGGTCTAAATCAAGCGTTTTAAGCGCTTTTGATCTTTTCTTAGCATATTTATCCACCATTTTCATCAGCTTTTGAAACGCTTCCTCTGCGTTTGGATACAGTTTATGATAGCGCTCACTAATTGCATTTTTGTGTTGTGTTGTTTCATCCAGGAAAATAGTACCACCTCCTTCTTCATAATTTCATTTTAGGAAACCGGTTTCTATCTGTCAAGCAATAGTTTTCTCTTCACATTTCGGCCACAACCGTTTATGATATAGAATGAACGTCATCCATTACTGAAAGGACTGTATCATGACCCTATTTCTTAAACGACTTCCTGGAGTTTTACTCGCATTTTCCATTGCCTACCCATCCTGGTTACTGGGAAAATCATTGCCTGTCATCGGCGGCCCTGTGTTCGCCATTTTAATAGGCATGTTGATCACAAGCTTGTTTCCTAATTTTATAAAGGCGGGAAAGCCTTTCATATTTGATGATGGGGTTCGCTACACCTCTAAAAAATTGCTTCAGCTTTCAATCATCCTACTTGGATTTGAGATGAACCTTTATAACGTCATCAA
>DMYC01000313.1 GCA_003482695.1 Clostridiales bacterium UBA8960 | reverse complement strand
TTAGCAAGTTGGTTAATACTTGTTTAAGTCTATATGGATCGCCAATCATTTGACGTGGAAGGGTCAAGTCAATATCGACCACAAGTTCAAGTCCCTTTGAAAAACAGTTCAAAGCAACTTGGTTTGCCGTTTCAAGCAAGAGTGTCTCAAACTCAAAATCGACATTTTCAAGAACCAATGAGTCTGATTCAAGTTTGTTAAAGTCAAGTATGTCGCCTATAAGATGACGCAACATGTCCCCTGACGACTCAATCATCATCATGTAATTCATTTGATTTTTTGTAAGCCCAGTCCGCTTCATGACATCAGTAAATCCGATAATTGCATTGAGTGGTGTTCTAATTTCATGGCTGATTACGGACAGGAAATTGTTTTTTTCTTTGATGGCATGCTCAATTTGAACAACTTGTTCCTTAACTTTAAGTTCTAGGTGCTTTCTTTGAGTGATATCCTGTGCTGTACCAACATTTAAGTAAGGCAGGTTTTGTATGTCATATTTAAAAAAGCCGATTTCGTGGAGCCACTTTGTAGAGCCGTTGTTCATGACGATCCGATATTCTAATTCATAATCGGATTTATTCACCATCGAGTCATGAATGACCGAATTGATATATGGGAGATCTTCAGGATGAAAGAAGGATTCTACCACTTCGTATGTTAAGTCTTGAAAAATGTCATCAATTTCGAATATCTGGTACATGCTTTTAGACCACTTGATTTTTCCGTCTTTTAAAGACCATTCGAAGCTACCTAGCTGGCTAAGTAACGAGCCTTCTTCCAACCATGATTTTTCAAGCTCAAGCGCCTTTAAAGAAGTGATGTCCGTCAAAACGCCTTCTTCTGCTATAGGCGCACCATCGGCATCATAAATCGTATAACCCTTATCAAGAACCCATTTTACATGTCCATCTTTAGTCATGATCTGGTATTGATGTTCATAGACGGGGTTGGTTCGCACTGCCAGGTTACTTTTGAAAGTCTCAATTATTATATCGCCAAAGCTCACGTTATGGTCATCAATTAGCTCATGAGCATGGTACCCTGTCAACTCTAAACATCCCTCGCTCAAATAAGTCATCGTCCAGTTAGCATTCTCTTTACATCTGTAAACAACACTGATCGTATTTTTTAAGATTAAGTTCAATTTTTCTTCACTTTGACGATAAAGGATATTTGACTGCCTAAGTTTTTTCACTATCCTCAACAGCATCAAAGAGATAACGGTCAATACTGAAAGAGCTATTACAAGGAGTACGAAAAACATTATACGTAGTCTTTGTTTTTCACTTTGTATAGTCAACGTTTCGGTCTGATCGAGTATGACTGAAAAAAGATAGACTTTATTCTCGATCTTATACGGATAAGAGTGTACCTCAACAGTTTTTTGAATGCCATCCGATAGTGTATGCATAATCGAAAAGCTATTATCAATGCCATTAATCGCATTTTCCCATAGAAGACTTGCCTCTTCAAACTCTAACAGATTGATGTCTGTGAGGTTCATGCTTTCTAGTGTCGACTTGTCATAGCCGTAAAAAAGCTGTGCTGCGTGATTTGCAAAAACGATATCTCCTGTTTCTCCATCGGTGAGCATCATGATCGTACCATGGTCCTCGAACAAGCTGAAGAAATTGAAGGCAATCGCATCAGATGCACTCGAAAGATCGGCACTTGCATAAACAAATACGATTAAAAGGATGATGCAGATGACGCTTTTTAACTTAACCATTTGATCCTCCTTAAGCAATATATTAACAATAACACGAGATAGTTACAAAGTCCTATTTTGACCAATATATCATAAGTTGCAATAATTCACAACTGTTGCAAATGCTCAAAATGTTCTTAACCACACGATAAACAGAATTGAATGATATCCTTGTTAGAGCTGATCTAAGCATGAAGCGTTATGTTTATTTATTTAAAAATTAAACATTGCTTTATAGTTTTATTTATATAGCATTATCGAATAATTCATGTTGCACGATGTTATAATAGTTGATAAAATACAAGTAATAGGACTTTTGGACTAGGACAATGTCAAATTCATGAGATTGCGGAGGATTAATGGAAAAAAATAAAAAATGGATCAACAAAGAAGGTCACAAGCTGAGTCACTTTTTAATGGCTGTTTTCGTCATAATGGTCATCATTATCAGTGTAATTCTCATAAACTGGTATCAGAGCTACAAATTCATGAAAAGCAACAATCAACAGCTTATCGTAGAGGTGCTGGAACAAAACAGAAATCTTGTTGAAATGCATCAGATCGTCTTTCAGCTGATACATGAAACCGAAATCTGTTTGATAACAAATCATGAGAGAAATTGCGAAGCATTAGAGATTGGTGAAAACAGACTAAATGAGTTGGTAGATAATTTGATGGGTTTGCATTTATCTGAGGACGAAATAGTGCTACTTGAAACCCTTCAAACTCTCTATTATACTTATTATAAGACTGTCTATAACGAGATTGATTCTGCTTTCTCTATGAGTTCACAAGAACAGAGCGAATTAAATGCCATCGGACATCAAATGATTGATACGATTAATCAGATTTTAGACTATAGTTACATACTAGCAGAAGAATTATCAGAATCGAGTAAAGCGCATAGCGAAAGCACAGCATCGCTTTTTTACATGACAATTCTGTTAATGATTCTAATTGTGTTCATTTTCATCAAGTACATACTTAAGCCGTCATATAACATGGAACAAGTCATGCTTAAGGAAGCCAATTTGGATTACTTGACCAAGTTATTCAATAGAAATGGATTTATGAAAGTGATGCAGAGTAAGTTTAAGTCTGACAAAGATTTTAAAGGTGCATTGCTAATGATGGATCTTGATGGCTTTAAACAAGTGAACGATTCACTGGGGCATGATGCAGGTGATTTAATGCTCAAGGAAATCGCAAAGCTCATCGTAAACTGTCTTAGAAAACAGGATGTCATCATGCGATTAGGTGGAGACGAGTTTGTATTGTTCATAGATCAGGAAGACGATCAAGCGGAAATTGAGAAGCTATGCGATCGCTTGCTTGAATCAATATCGAATCTAAGATGTTTCGAAAATTCGGAGCTCACAGTAACGGCTTCCATAGGCGGATGTGTCATGAATATGGATTTCAGAGATCTTGATTTGGCGATCAAGAAAGCAGACGATGCTTTATACACGGCTAAAGAAAACGGTAAAAACAGGTATGTACTTTGCTAAGTATCATGTCTTCATAAAAGGAGCGCACCATGTACCGACCATTTCGTGTGAATAAAAATATTGTGGCAATCATTGCATTGTCGCTAACCTCAATAGTGATGATTCTGGCACTTGGATATTATGAAATCCACGTCTTGGGAAATTACGAGGTCGCTCTTAAATGTCTGAATCGCTTAGATGATAAGCAGAGCCTCGTAGAGGAGATCACTAACGACAGCCAGCATATACTACAGCGATTGATGGAAGATGTATCATTTGATGCGGATGAAATTTCAGAAATCAAATCAAGAGATTTAAAGATAACGCTCAATATGGTAACCTTGTCAAAATCCAATAAAACTGAAGCTGAAGAAGAAGCATATAAAGCTCTTGATGAGGCGATTAAAGACTTAGGTACTGCATTGATGCCTATGCTTTTGCGTAACGATCATGAAGCATTAAGTATCGAAGGATACCATCTAATCCTAAGAAATATCATGCGTTCAGTTCACAGATACGAGAAAATTTTAGATGCTCAAGTCGATACAGTCCATAATCAGATTGCGGCTTATTTTCCAGTAGCACATGGCAACATTGGTTTCACGACTTTAGGCATATCCTTTTTGATGCTCATATTGACAGCGATCGCCATATTTTACACAAGGCGATATAACTTTAAGATTTACGATATGGCACATCGTGATAAGGACAGTGGCCTTTTTACGCGTCAATATTTCAATGAAGTTGTCGATGACATTTTAGCAAAATCATCAGATTTGAGGGGTTATGCTTTGATTGATATAGCCACGATCAATGAAGTGGATGGCACTTTGGGTGCTGAGGTGGGCGATCAGTTGATTGCAGACATCGGAAGCCGTCTTTCCCAGACCGAACTGGGACATGAAATTTCTGGAAGACTGGGTGGCTGTGTCTTTATTTTCTTAACAAAGCCTTTTAATTCAATCGAAGCTCTGAATAGTGACTTGGAAAGGATTTTTACGCTGTTAAAGCAACCATTCGTGATAAAAGGATACAATATAACAATTGACCTTAACATCGGCGTCAGTATTTATCCTATGAACCATTTGAAAGCGACGGCCCTAGAACAAATGTCAGGGAACGTGTTGCATCTTTCTAAAAAGACAGGTTTAAACAGAATTGACTATTATGATGACAATATTAAAGATTCCATTTCATCGAATATTGAAATGAGCTTTAAATTATCAAAGGCACTGAAAGATGGTGATTTTTATGTGGAATATCAAGCCATAAAGCATCGCCATGATTCACAAATAGTCGTTTATGAAGCTTTAATCAGGTGGCTTGACGATGGCGTGGTTATACCACCA
>DMYC01000236.1 GCA_003482695.1 Clostridiales bacterium UBA8960 | reverse complement strand
GTTTCGCCATGTCTTATTAAAAAAATGGTCATATTCATCTCCTGTTATTTTTTACTCAGACTATACTCTTCAGCTGCCAAAGCCCATTGCTCTTTCGCATAACCCTTGATCAGTCGATTTTTATAGGCAAACTCATGTCTTACAACCGACTCATACCATCTGATTGCCTCTTTATAGTTGCCGATTTGGCGATTCAACTCGCCGATTAGATAGATGACTTCAAGCGCTTTCTCTTCTTCTTCTTCATCCACTTTCTCTTGTTCGTAACTCTTCAAGAAAGCATTCAAAGCCAGAGTCAAATATTTTTTGTTTTCATCCTCTTGACCCAGCTCTTCGTAAAACCAGGCTAATCTTAGCAGCAGTTTGCCGATGATCGCCTGTCTCTCTTTGAGCACGTTATAGTTTACGAGCGCAATCAAATGCACTTTAATCGCCGATTGTAAATCGCGTTCCATCGTAAAGTCCTGAGTTTTCCAGCTTTTCAATATCGTGGCTTTAACCACTTCCACTTGCTTCAAACTGAGGGGTTGTTTAAAGTCGTTTTCAAACTTTGCATAGCCACAGTCGGGACAACATATAATACCATAAAACGTAGGATTTTCACCAGAAAAAATCGTATGAAAATCCTTTTTCCTTTCTTTCGCTCTTATGGCAGACGTTTTAACCTGTTTTGAAGTGAATGCTTTCTGACAAACAGGACAGTTGTATTTCCGATCAAATAAAGAACTCATTTTTCCTCCGTTAATTGTTCCAATAGATGTCAACGACATCACCATTACTCAAGATATCCGTATATCTAGCGCGTTCACCGTTTAGTTTTAAAATCAAAATACCTTGAGGTTTGCTTAAATCAAACGAGATATGATCAAATACATCGACAAAAACCATCTCGTTTTTCGTTACAGGCATGGTGACGTTTGAGCCGTTTATGATTAGATTTAAAGCGTCATGACTCACTTTTTTCATAAGGTCAACGTCGGTCATTAATGAATTTTCCACTTTTTTATAATAATAATTGGCGTTCGCTTTTACCTTAGTCGTCCTATCCAATTGATGATTGCCTTCAAAAATAGCATAGTGGTTCATGTCCAGTTCCACTGCCCTAGCCAAATCTTCCACCGTTTTTATGCCTTTTGTTTCAACCTCATCACCTTCTATTATCATGTAATCATCCGTTCGATTCACGCCATTGACACTTACAAACTCGACGATTTTAACATCTTGTCCACCTAACTTCACAAGCGCTTCCATGTTGACGACATCTCTTAGCCTTACTTTTCTTTGTTTGCCTTTTTCTGCCGGAATCACTGTAATTTGGTCTTTATGATTGATTTTTCCATCAAGATGAGCAGGGATGCTGTTGATATAAATATGAGCAGGTTCGCCGTATTCGCCTTTGATTTCTCTACTCACGCCATCCACCGTGATAAAATAGCTCTCTCCACGTTCAGAAATCAGACTTCTTGCATTATATCCCGTGAGTATGAGCGCATCCGATACCCTTAGCGGCTTGGAGTTAAACAGCCTAATTGCGGTCTCGTTGACATTGACTTGTATAAAATCCTGATCTCTCTCTTCAAATGCTGTAATACCGATGCCAATTGGCGTCACGAATTCAGGTCCCGTCAAAGGCGTGCATTCAAATGCGATCATATCCAGCATTTCAGCAGACTTGATTACGACGCGCTCGGGATTCAGTGACAAAGCCTCGGCTAAATGACGCGTAAACCCGGGCACTTGTGCACCGCCTCCTATGCAAAATACTGCACTAGGTGGCTTTTTGTTGAGCTGGATGATGTTTTCAGCGATCTCACCCGTAATATGCTTTACGAGATCGTTTACCGAATCGATTACCTCCGCTGCGGTTACTTGGTGTGTCAGCCCAAGGACGTCTTTATACTGAAGTGTGTCATTTGAAGAAAGCGCAATCTTAAGCTTTTCAGCGCTATTAAAATCAAGTAGATACGTTTGAGCGATTTTTTCTGTGATCTCATCACCAGCAAGACCGACCATCCCATAAGATACTACAGAACCATCTCTCGAGATCGCGATATCAGATGTGCCTGCACCAACGTCAACAAGTGATAGATTTAGTAGCCTCAAGTTCGGTGGAATGGCGACATTCATCGCAGCAATAGGCTCCAAAGTCAAATTCATCACTTCCAGTCCAGCTTTGTGAACGACAGAATAAAGACTGTCAACGACAATATGCGGAAGGAACGTTGCGATGATTTCAACCGAAATCCGGTTGCCTCTATGTCCGGTAGGGTTAAGAATCATCGATTGGTCCAGGTAAAAGTTGATGACACTGTAACCCACACAATAATAACTCGATTTCAGCTGTTTATCTTCGGACAACTTCCTTTGAGCGAGCTGAATCGCTTGCATTTCAATACTATCCGTAACCGTCTTGTCTATTTCTTTTGTCACGTCAATTTCCATTTCAAACAAGGCGCGCTCCGTTTTAAGCGCTCTTCCCGCTGCGGCGATTGCGGCTTGCTCTAGTCTATACCCATTGCGCTCTTCGAGCTTTTCGACGACAGTCTTTACAACTTCAGTCACTTTCATGATATCGTGAATCTGTCCGTCGAACATGGCGCGATCGGGATGCTCCATCATTTCATAATCGAGCACGATGTATTTTTTACCTTCTTTTTTTGATATGATGCCAACGACACTTCGCGTCCCTATATCTAGGGCAAACATCAAATTTTTAGGCATGGGATTAGATCGTTTTATGCTCATGATTTACTCTCCCGAGACAGTTTTTTAAAATATTTGCAATAAGGTCTGATGGGGCACTCGCCACATAGTGGCGACCGCGCTTTACAAATTCTTCTGCCATGAAAAATGATCATGTGATGCGCTTTTGTCCAGAGCTGACGATCAATGCCCTTCATGAGCTGAACTTCCGTCTCATCCACCGTTTTCGCATTTGCCAGACCGATTCGGTTGGATACTCTGAACACATGTGTGTCTACGGCGATGGCAGGGGTATCAAATGCGTTGCTCACCACGACGTTTGCCGTTTTCCTACCGACACCAGGTAAAGTCATAAGGGCCTCATGGGAACTTGGCACGACACCATTAAACGATGTTACGATGATTTCAGCCGTCGTTTTTATGTTGTTTGCTTTCGTTTTATAAAGACCGCATGGTTTTATGATTTCTTCTATTTTTTCAAGTGGCAACCCCGCCAATTTTTCTGGTGTATTTCCAATTTCAAAAAGGACTTTTGTCACTTGGTTGACTCTTACATCCGTGCACTGGGCACTTAAAATAACAGCAATGAGCAGTTCAAATGGCGTGTTGAAATCCAGCTCTGCTTTGGCATCCGGATACAGGGTTTCTAATATGTTTATGATCTCTTTTATGGTCTTTTTAGTCATAGTCGCCTCACTATTCAAACCCTATTATAACATACTCACAAAAAAAAATAGGTGGAAAGTTCCACCTAATTTCGATATCTTAACAATTTTATTGTTCGAGTAAATTGATGAGTCTGCCAAGTGTGTAAATGACGATCGTGTATACTGGAATCGTAACCACTGCCGCGATAACACGTCCAGGTAAAAACGCGATAAAACCTTGATCGAACATGATGGATAACCATAACGTGTTAAGCAATAATGCATTGATGACATAAGTCACACTGACGACAAATGCGATTTTATCAAATGAAACCAACCGTTCATCGCCTTTAAACTTTTTCGAGATTACAAATGGAATCACGACGAAAAGCGCTGTAACAAGTATCATAAGCACGATAATCAGCAAAGTGTTCGACTCGGTCGGCAAACCCGTATTCATGACGAGCATGAAAAGGCCCACGCCAAAAATCACCATCACTAACGCATTGATGATATT
>DMYC01000285.1 GCA_003482695.1 Clostridiales bacterium UBA8960 | reverse complement strand
TGTTGTGGCAAATGGGCGCTTATTCAGGTCGATTTCCAGAGGCGATGTTTCCGAGTTTGGGGCATGTTTTCGGAAGGTTTTTCGAGCTGCTCTTTTATGAAGATTTAGCGCTTAAAGCACTCTATAGCATCGGCGTTGTGATTGTTGCGATGTCTATCAGCGCAGTGCTTGCACTATTGCTTTCTTTTATGGGGCTAAAATCATACTACATCAGGTACAGCACTGAACTTATGAACACCATCGCGAGTCCCATACCTGGAATCGCGATTCTTCCCATCGTCATGCTTTGGTTAGGTGTAAGTAGGGAAGCGATGATGTTAATCATGATACATGCGATGATTTGGCCACTATGGATGAATACAGCCCTTGCGCTTGAAAGAATAATCAAACGATATGAGAGAATGATCAAAGCCTTTAGAATACCTCTTAAAACACGAGTGAGACACATTTATATGGAAGGCATATTGCCGGATTTGATCGTTGGACTGGAGATTGCATGGAGTCGAGGTTGGCGTGCACTACTGAGCATCGAGATGATTTTCGGTATCGTGGGTTCTCATTCAGGATTGGGGTGGCTGATTTACGAAAGAAGAATGTATATGGACACCGCGGGTATGTTTGCGGGACTAATCGCTATTGCCCTTTGTGGCATAACGTTTGAGTCCATTGTATTTAAGTCAAAAAAAATGGAGGCTTTTGTTGAGACCGCTCATAGAAATCAAACAGCTTCGAAAAAAGTATAATGGCACATTGGTATTAAATGACCTAACGTTTACCATCTATGAAAATGAGTTCTTGGTGATTATGGGTGCGTCTGGTGCAGGAAAAAGTACTTTGCTCAATATAATAGGCAAACTCGACTCTGATTTCGAAGGCGAAATACATTATTCTGACGAAATATTCAGTGGGAACAATGTGCCTCTGCCTTTTGTTTTTCAGGAGTTTGAAAGTCTATTGCCTTGGAAAACGGTTGAGGAGAACATTCTGCTTGTAAGCCCACATAGCAGTGCGCTTGAAATGGATAACGTGCTGAATGAAGTGGCATTAATTGAGCATAGACATAAATATCCTGATGCTCTATCCGGTGGCATGAAGCAGCGCGTCGGAGTCGCTCGAGCTCTGATATGCCACTCAAAAGTGCTTTTTATGGATGAGCCATTTGGAAGCCTTGATCGAGAACTTCGAGGGAAGCTCCAAGATTTCATTAAGCAGATTAAGAAAGATCGAAACATGACCATCGTTTTCGTGACACATGATTTGGAAGAAGCAAACCGTCTAGGAGACAGAATACTAAGAATTTAAAATGTAAAGGGCAACTGCATATGATATGCAGTTGCCCTTTATAGGTTGCCTGAAACTTAGAATTTGCTCAATATCATTTCTTGATTCAAGTCATAGATTTTATCTGTGATTTTACCTGCGTTTGTGATGACGATTGCAGGCGTTTTTTCAAGTTCAAGTTTAAGTGCAAGACCATTTGATTTGTAGGTATCGATGCGACTGATTGCGATGCGACCATTCATCGAACTTTCGATGGCTTCGATGTTTGAAAGAAAATCTCTTGAAGTGGCATCGATCGCATTATAAACATAGATTAGTCCAGGTTTTTCACTTTGCATGATTTTATGGTCGAAAATTTCTTTTTCGGCAATATAACGCTCAGCGGCAGTACCGGCGATTGCGCCGTCACCTACTGCTGTTGCGATTTGCTTAAGCCACTTGTCCGTAACATCCCCAATCGCAAAAACACCTTCAATGCCAGTTTCTTTTTTCTCGTTGACTGTAATATACTTATGTCTTGTAAGTGGCAACTGATCTTCAAACAGCTCTGAGTTAGGCAGGTAACCGATAAATTCAAAACAGTTGTCACAGTCAATCGGTATTTCTTCATCTGTTTTGATGTTTTTAAGAATAACCGTTTCAAGATGGTCGTTTCCTTCAAAACGCTTAACGACAGAATTCCAAATGAAGTTCATTTTAGGATTTGCAAGAGCGGCTTCTTTAGCGATTTCGTTACAGTCCATGATGCCTTCATCATGCATGACAGACACAGTCACTTGCTTTGCAAATTTTGTTAAGAACATACCTTCTTCGATTGCAGCATCCCCAGAACCGATTACCACAACATGCTTATCTGTGTTGGATGCAGCATCACATGTCGCACAGAAACTGATGCCTTTGTCAAATAAGAATTCTTGCTCATTTTCAGCGCCTGTCGTTCTCGGTCTACCACCAGTTGCGATGATAACCACTTTTGCTATATATTTGTTTCTAAACGTTTCAACGACTTTTTCCTCACCTTTTAGCTCAACACTCGATACGGCAGTCAATTTAAAATCGACCCCCATATTCTTAGCTTGTTCTTTCATGAGGTTGGTGATTGCTTCGCCTTTAGGTGCATCAGGAAAGCCAGGATAGTTAGCAATCTCATTTGTATATGTTGCAAGGCCGCCAACCAATGCTTTTTCAAGCAAAAGTGTTTTAAGTCTTGCGCGACCTGAGTAGATCGCGGCACTTAGCCCAGCTGGACCACCGCCAATTATGACAACGTCATAATGTTCAACAACTTTTTCTCTAGCCATTGTAAAACTCCTTATTTGAATTTAGTTGGCAATTCACGTTCATTACATGAAGTATTTGACAAGAAGTTTACTGCCAACTATCGCGCCGCCAAACATGCCAATCGCAAAGACCCAACCAGATAACGATAGAGAAGCGATGCCACCATAGAGTGCGCCTATGTTACAACCAAAAGCGAGTCGTGCACCGTATCCCATAAGGAGACCGCCGATAACCGCAGCAAAAATTTGCTTTTTGGATTTGATTTTTTTTATCTTAAAGCCGGATGCCAATAAGGTCGCTGCAAGCGCACCAAATATAATTCCGAAATTTCTCCATGAGTCTGGATGACTCATGATACCCGCTTCAAGTGTTGCTTGAGCACCAGGACTCGCAAAATAATACCATTTGTCAACGCTGCCACCCAAAGCTTCGAAAACCCAAGCGCCCTGCATCGCAAATGCACCGGAAACGCCCCAAGGGTTTTTAGTCACTGCTAAAGTGACGATTTGAAACAGAGAAAGCAAAATTCCGGCAGTCACATATGTGATCGGATTTTTTAGCCATTTGATGTAATACTCATTCGACTTCATCTTATCGAAGAATTTTTCATTTTTCTTTTCCAAGGGTTACACCTCCAAAATTTGGTGCGAATGGGTCTACTTTGTCTTTTCGATGATAACTTCCCACTCACCGTCATCAATTTCTTCTACTTCTACGTTGTAACCTTCTTTTCTAGCCCATTCTGGTACGTTTTTCATCGCACAGCTGTGGTCGATTTGTACTATTAAAACATCGCCTACTTCAAGTTCAGCAATTTTATTTTGAGCTTTTACCAATGGAACTGGACACGCTTCACCGAAACAATCTAACATAACTTCTTTCATTTTATAAATCCTCCTCAAATATTTGATTAAATTTTCATAATTGACTATAATTGACTATAATAGGTCTAAATTAATGACTTGCACCGCGTTTCTTTTCATACTGTTCTGCGACTACATAAAGAATCAATAGAACGCCTAATTGTAATACGACTGCACCTAGCCATCCGAATATGTCGGGTAAGAAAATGCTTGACCCTTTAGAGATGAAATTCTCTTTCCACCAACCAAAATCATGTGCGCCCCATAAAGAGCCGACCATGAAGAACAAAAAAGCTATGGTATTCATAATGAATCCTTCTCCGACACGCATCAATGTACCAGATGCACAACCACCTGCGATTACCATGCCAACACCGAATATGAATGCGCCGATGACCGTCGCCAAACTGATAGGTGCAACATAGCTCATACCTGGGATGGGCATTCCAGAAGAGGCAAAACCATACTTGATTGCTGTAAAGCCGATCGTCGTAACAGCGAATGTCACGATAACAGCACGTGTAATGGAAGTGCTGCCTGTTAAGTATGGATCACGCATAGATGCGGTAAAGCAAAATCGTCCCTTTTGAAGAATAAATCCAAAAATATTGCCTGTTAGCCAGAAAAACGCCACAGTCGTAGACTTCAGATTAAGCAACAGCGCAACGATGATGATGAATGCCACTGTCAAAAAGCCATATGGAATTTGATTTTTCTTTGGTTTTCGACTTGCCGAAGAGCGTCTTGATGATGCTGTATTTGTTTGTTCAGCCATTTTTTCACACTCCTAAGAAAAAAGTTTGCTACACTCTTAACAATCTCACAAGAATATGATAACATTTTATCAAGGAAATTGACTCATTGTAAATCTGAAGTAGTATAAGAAAAAACGATACCCAAAAAAGTCTGCCATAAGGCATGATGATAACAGAGGTGAATATGAACTTAACCGCGCTTGAATATTTTAGGGAAGTCGTCGAAACGAAAAGCATATCGAAAGTCGCAGCGAGCAGACATATTTCTCAGTCCGCATTAAGCCAAAACATTCATAAATTGGAAGATGAACTTGGCTATCAGTTGCTGGAACGGAGCAATAAAGGTGTTGAACCGACGGAAGCCGGACGTATTTTATTTAAGTATTCTGGCACGATGATGCGCGTATTCGATAAGATGAAAGAGGAACTGGATTCACTTCAATACAGTGTTGAGAACATACGAATCAATGGTTCTTTGTCCTTGGTGGATTATTCTTTACCGTGCGTTCTTTATAAAGTCAAAAAGAAGTATCCAAACTACAGTTTTGAGATGCATGCCCGTTCCAACTCTGATTCCATCAATGACTTGATCAACGATATCACAGATCTATGTTTCGTCACGGAAGAACCTATTGATGACCGACTAGAATATGCAAAGATCGGTAAAGAAAGAATCGTGCTTATCGCAAATACGAGTTCGACTATACCGGATGTCATCAATGTGGAAGACCTTCAAAAGCATGAAATGGTCTTGCTTGATGATGAAACACTGGCCATATCGTCATTCCTTAAGCATAAGCTTAAAGTCGCTGGCGTCACATTTGATAAAATTCCCATTATGTTTAAAGTCGATTCAATACCAGCGGCTAAATCATCGATCAATAATAATCTTGGGATTTGTTTTTTGCCTTATATGTCTGTGAAAAAAGAGCTCTATGAAAAGAAATATAAAATTGTCGAGGTCAATCACTTTAATTTGGATTATGCCATCTACCTCGTTACCCATAAAAAATCCAATCGAAATCGATCGATCAACGACGTTCATGATTATTTCGTAGAAAACGGCGAAAAAGATTTTTGCTGACAAAAAAAGGATGCGGTCCATTATACGACCCCATCCTTTACACTTTTAATCAGTTTTAAATCTATGGCTTGGTAATTGTGATTTCCCAAACGCCATTCATGATTTCATCCACTTCGTATATGAACTTGGTTTTTTTTAAGTGGTCTTTTAGTGATTCTATGACGCAGCTATGATCAACCACCATCTGAAACGATTCACCTGAATCGAGGTTTTCAAGTTCGTGCTGCATTTTAAGTATAGGAATTGGACAGATGTCACCGAAACAATCGAGTTTTAACATTACATCACCTATCGCCTTTAAATTTGTTAAATAGATATCACACTTTCAGTATAGCATAACGTAGAGGAGTTTCAATGAGATTTTCAGTCATTATTCCAGTTTACAACAGTTGGGCGTCGCTAGAAAAATTGATCGAGGAAATACGTCAGTTTTTTAAAAGCTATGGA
>DMYC01000345.1 GCA_003482695.1 Clostridiales bacterium UBA8960 | reverse complement strand
ATCCATGGTGCATCCAACCGAGCGTCTCAAGCCTACTTGGCAATAAATTTCAGCGCATTTACAGATGAGCTCATTGAGAGCGAATTGTTTGGTTATGAAGATGGGGCGTTCACTGGAGCAAAAAAAGGGGGTAAAGTGGGTCTGTTTGAAATGGCAAACAGTGGCACACTCTTCCTTGACGAGATTGGGGACATTTCACCGAAAATGCAAACCAAGCTTTTGAGAGTGCTTCAAGAAGGCGAAATTATCAGAGTGGGCGGTACGACGATACAGTCTGTGGATGTCAGAATTATTGCCGCAACCAATAAAAATTTAAGTGAAATGGTGGATCGAGGTGAGTTTCGTCAGGATCTTTATTATAGACTTAAGATGGGCACCGTAAAGCTTCCGCCACTTAGGGATAGGCGACAGGATATTCCGCTTTTGATCGAACACTTCCTCGAAGGTGAATATTCAATTTCAGAAGATGCTGAGGCGCTATTGGTGGATAATCCGTGGCGAGGTAATATTCGTGAGCTAAAGGGTACGCTTGAATATATGAAGGCGATCTCAGATACGCGGACGCTAACAGAGAAAACGCTACCTAAAACGCTTGATCGTGCGAATGAATGGCACACAGCNNTTATCCGAAGAAGAAACCGCCATACTGAAAGTCATTTACGACTCCAATCAAAAGGGGACCTCTTGTGGTAGACAAAACATTCAGGCGATGACAGCGCAGACTTTGGGGTTATCTGAGAATCAAATCAGAAGTCGCGTGAATAGATTGGTATCAAAGGGGTATTTGCTATCTCAAAAAGGACGTTCAGGGAATATCGTCACACAAAAAGGGGTAAACGAACTCGGAAAAACCACCAATTAACCACCACATAACCACCTAAAAAGACCTAAAACGACCATTTGGCGATGTGTCTTTGGCTTAATATTTTGAAAAGATGTTTACATTCCTGTAATATTCAGGCGTGTGAATGTCTTTTTTTTGTGCGGCACTTTGGCATCGTATTTGCATAATATTCTAAATAGTATGAAAAGGGGGGATCACTTGAATTATATTGAAGAAATTTTATCGCTGAGTATGAGGCTGTTAAAATATGAATCGGTATATGGACATGGTGGAATAACTCCAAATGCCGTGGTTGGGAAGACCATTTTGGAGTGCCATAGAGAAATGCTGAACTATTGTCAGTCAATTGGGTTGACCACTTACCTTGATTCTGAAGGCATGTATAGCTATGCAGAAACCGGTCAGGCGGACTCGTATATCGCAATTTTAGTCCACTTGGATGTGGTTCCGGCAGGCGACCAGGAGCAATGGGAACATCCGCCATTTGAACCGGTCATTATCGAGGATAAGCTGATCGGTCGAGGTGCAGCGGATGATAAAGTTCCTGCTGCGATTGCAGTTTTGGCGGTCAAGAAGTTGCTCGACATTGGCGTGTCTTTGAAATACCCGATTCGGATCGTGTTTGGTTCGGATGAAGAGACTGGATTCAGATGCATTGAGAAGTATAAACGCATGCATGCACCTCCGAAGTTCACTTTGATCTTCGATGGTACATTTCCATTTGCCTTTTCAGAAAAGCATCTGCTGAATTATGAACTCCGTACTGACATCGACGTCGATGTTTACGGTGGCGAAAGTTACAATTCAGTCATGGACCATGTCGTCTGGAAAAACGGAGAGGATATCGTGACGGTTTCTGGTAAAAGTGCTCACGCGTCTCGACCGACACTAGGTGAAAATGCGTTGATTAAATTGGCCTACATCAATTCTGAGGCCAACGATTTATTTAAATTAGTGAATCAACTCTTTGAGCCAAGCGGACATCACAAGCTTCCTTTTTTGAAGGAGGTGCCTGAAAAGGATGATGTCACCATGTGCCTGGGCATGGTCAGGGACGGGAAAATGTATGTGGACCTTCGGGTTCCTCCTGAACTTAAGCTGGCCACATTCATCGAGTCTTTTGAGGCGAGCATGCGCGCACTGGGCATTAGCCCTGTCCAAAATGATGTATTGAAAGGATCGATAACCGATGTGCATTCCGATTTTTCTAAAGCTGTGCTACGGTGCTATCGGGAGGTTACAGGCGACTATGAATCACAGCCGTTTGTGACAGGTAGTGCCACTTATGGAAGGTCGTACGCGTCCAATTGTATTTCTTTTGGACCTAGAATGCATTATCACATCACCAACACTCATAAGCCGAATGAGTTCGTCTCATTTGACTTAATAGAAAATGCTTTTGCAATATATGTGCATACACTGAAAACAATGGAGGAGGAGCTTTAAATGAAGAGAGCAATTGCGGTACTTTTGGTTTTAATGATGAGTTTTAGCTTGATCGCGTGTTCAAATGATGGTGCAGACGCCCCAGCAACAAGTACAGAAGCTAACACGACCACTGCAGAGCAAAGCGAGCCAAACGCCAAGCTGGATACGTACACATCGGTTTATTATGAAGAAATTCCAGTACTGAACCCGTACAACTTGACCAACACTACAGAAATGAAAATGACAGCGAACACACTTGACGGTCTTGTTGAAAACAACAATGTTGGTAAGTATGTCCCTGCACTCGCAGAGAGCTGGGAAGCTAACGAAGACTATACAGTGTGGACCTTCAAACTCAAAGAAGGCATCAAGTGGGTGGACCATAAAGGCAATGCGACTGAGTATGAAGTCACTGCAGACGACTTTGTAGAAGCCATGCGTTATATTGCAGATCCAGATCATACCGTTACTAACGTAAAGATTGCCAGAGACATCATTAAAGGCTTCTACGATTATTATTGGAACATCGTCGACATCAAAGATGGCGTTGTTGCAGGCGATGTAGATGAAGCAAAAGCTACATTTGACGAAGTGGTAGGCGTTAAAGCGCTCGACACTTATACGGTTGAGTATACACTCGAATCTCCAACACCGTATTTCTTATCCATGCTCGTAACAGAACTGTTTTTACCAGTTGAGAAGGCATTCCTCGACAAAGTGGGCGATGAATACGGCATAACACCAGATAAAATGCTCTATAACGGTGCGTATTACCTCAGCAACTGGCAACGTGACAAGCAAATTAATCTTGTTGCGAATCCTCATTATTGGGATAAGGACAATGTAAAAATCCAGTACCTCAATATGCTTAAAGTTGCAGATGCCACGACATCTCTTGAGATGTTCAAAAGAGGCGAAGTTGACAATGTAAGCATCAACGGACTTCAGCTTAAGAGCTTAAAAGGAACAGAGTATGAAGATAAAATTTATACAGATCTAAAGTCAACCGTTCACTACTGGTTCGCCCTTAACTTTGAATCGTCAAATCCTGAGTTTAATGCATTTATCGATAACGATGACTTTAGAAAAGCGCTTTACCACGGTATAGATAGAACCGTACTTCAGCAAGTATTTGATGCATATAATCCAGCTAACAACCTCGTTAACACAATAACACCATACGGCGTCGTATTTGATAATGACGGCGAAGACTACACAAGCTATCCAGCACTTAAACCGTACAAGGAAGCTGAAGCAGGTACCTATGATCCTGAACTTGCTA
>DMYC01000159.1 GCA_003482695.1 Clostridiales bacterium UBA8960 | reverse complement strand
CTATCCACTAAGTGATTCGTAATCGTAATCGACTTTGTAACTTCATAGAATTTTGCGCTTTGAACAGTTGGAAGTGGATTATCTTGTCCATCTACTGTGCCTGTTTGAAGTGCCATATAAAGCTCTGAAAATGCGATTGGCGTTGGATTTGCACCTAATGCTTGACCAAGGAACAACCATGCTTCAGAGTTTGGCATTCTCAAGTTGATGCCATTTAAATCAGATGGTACTTTTATTTCTTTATCTTTAACGAGATTGATCTGTCTAGTTCCTAAATAGAATGCTTTCAACGGTCTCACGCCTTGCTCATCTACAACACGTTGAAACACTTCAGCGCCGACTTCGCCATTAAAAGTGTTTGTCATATGTTCATAACTCTTAAACATATAGCCTGCACTAAACATCGAAATCCATGGTGAGCCTTCGCCTAACCAAGACGCTGACATATAAACGATGTCTGCTTGACCAGATTTAACGGCTGCAAGTTCTTGATCTTGTTTGAACAATGATCCCGAGTGGAAAGTGTCAACTTTGATAGAACCATTCGATTTCGCTTCCACGGCTTCCTCGAATTTCATCATCGCTTCGTAATGTGCATCACCAGGTACTGCGTTTACAGAGAATACAAGTGTTACAGGTTTGTCCACCGCTTCAGTTGGTGCAGCAGTAGTCGCCTCAGTACCACCTGAAGCTTCAGTTGTAGCCGCTGGTGTCGTTTCCTTAGCACATGCCGCGAGTGACAACGTCATGATTAAAACCAATAATAATGCTAACCACTTTTTCATTTTATCCTCCCAATATTCATAATTGTATGTTGACTGGCACTTGCCAGTTGCAACCCTTATAATCGACGCTTTATTTCGTATGCTGCGTCAATTAAAATTCTAGAATACTTTGCCACTTTCTCTTCGTCGAAATTCTGCGACGCACCGGATATACTCAGTGCGCCGATCAATTCTTGACTGCGGCCAAAAATCGGTACACCAATACATCTTACGTTTGGCTCGTGTTCAATGTTATCCATCGCATAGCCTCGCGCTTTGCTGAGCATGACATCTTTCACGATTTCATCATCATCCACCAGTGTATACGGTGTGAACTTTTCCTTTTCCATTTGGATGCGTTCACGAATTTCCGCCTCTTCCATCGTACTCAACATCGCTTTTCCTAAAGAAGTACAGTACATGGGCGCTTTTTCACCCATAATAGAACGAATCGGATAATTTTGATTATATATTTTAGGATACGCATTAAACATGTACAGCACATGGTTGCCATGTGGGACGCCGAAATACATCATCTCGTCCAGCTCTTCTGTCAGGCGTTTCATCACTTGATAAATCACGTCCTGATAAGAAAGTTGGCTCGTAACGACATATGAAAATTCCAACATTTTATTAGTCAGTTTGTATTTTGAGTTAAGTGGGTTTTTTTCAACATAACCCGCTACTTCCAGTGTTGAAATCAAGTTGTGTACATTGCTTTTATAAAGCCCTAGCATGTTCCCGATTTCAGTGATACCAAGCTCCGGTGTTTTGGCAGTAAAGCACTCCAAAACTTTTAATGTCTTATACAGTGATTTGACTTTGATATCCTCTTGACTCATATGAGCCTCCCTTCAGCATGTGTTTCACAATATGTATTATATTCTTTGTTATTCGTTCTTTTCGTTCTACAATACAGAACGACGTTCTATATTTCGTTATTTAGTTACATTATAACGATTTTCTATCCCACCGTCAACAAAAAATAGCAAACCTCACAACAATTTGTCGTGAGGTTTATTTATAGGTTCATTCTATAGAATTTAGACTTTGCCAACAAACTCTATGTAGGCATTTGAGATGCGTTTAGCTATATTTACAGTATCTTTTATTTTATCCTCAATTTCTTCGTTCACAAATCTAATGGATGGACCTGATAGCGAAAGACACGCAACTAAATGGTTGTTCCAGTCAAGTATTGGCGCGGCAATGCCAACTATGCCTTCCTCTTTCTCACCAATACTTACTGCATACCCTTTGGATTTAATCATTTCAAGCAACTCCTCATCAATATTGGACTCAATCAGAAGTGGTTTTCTTTTTTCGCGATCCATGTGGCATAAAATGATTTTTCCAGCTGCACCTTTAATGAGTTCATGACGATCGCCTACTTTCATGATATGTCTTAAACTTCTCGTTGACTCAAGTGACATGATGCAGAGTTTGTTTGGTCCATCTTCAACAAACAATCTGACATCTTCATTATATTTATCGAGCAAGTCCATCATAAATGGCATACTTACATTTTTTAAAACCGTTTCATTCGAATGATTAGCCACTTTTGATAATTGGGATACCTTGTAACCTAATACATAAGTTTTGGTTATTTCATCTTTCTCGATAAAACCCTTTGAAGTCAACGCGCCAAGAATTCTCAAGACCGTTGTTGCCGATAGTCCTGTGTGCTGTGATAATTCAGATAGTGTAAAGCGACCTTCACCATTTAAGAAACACTCCAATATTTCAAGAGCCCTGTCAATTGAACGCGTACTTGATTGTTGTTCAGACATAATAACCACCTTAACTG
>DMYC01000402.1 GCA_003482695.1 Clostridiales bacterium UBA8960 | reverse complement strand
GGGCAACCGGTGGAATTCACGGACTTAATCGTCTGGGAGGTAACTCCCTACTTGATGCAATTGTTTTTGGAAGAATAGCTGGAAGAAGTGCAATGGAGTAAAAAAGACGTTGCACCAATCCTTACATGCTCTATCGTTAATTAAGCGATATAAGTGCCCATTTTCGACTATGGAAGCGTTTGAAAATAATCAGTGCAGTGGCAATTATGGAGATGATTTCAGCTTGCCAAAGCCCTACAACACCTTGATTTAAGGTGATGATAAACAAGTATGAGAGTGGAACAAACAAGCCCCAAAGCCGCACCATCGTGTAAATCATAAGTTTGAATGTATCACCTGCACCTCTGAGTGCGCCTCCCATGACGATCATGTAATTTAGCCCTGGTTGATTGAACGCCATGTAAATCATAACGGGCACGCCAAGTGCGATTACCGATTGGTCGGTCGTAAATGCATATAGTAGTGGAAGAGGTACGACGACAAAAATCAGTCCGACAACGACGCCCCACAATATACCTAAAAGGGAGGACGTTGCCCCGACTTCTGAGGCTTTTTGAATGTCTTTTTCACCTAATGATTTGCCAACCAAAGTCGCGGTCGCAATACTTACACCCACGGCAGGCATAAATGACAACGATTCGATTTGTATAAGGATTCGGAACAGTGCTTCTGAATTTGTATCGAGTTTGGCGATGAAAATACCAACCACTAAAAATGAAAGTTGCATGAAAAACTGTTCGATACCGCCTGGTAAGCTAATCCTGAAGAGGGGCCCTAAAATATGTTTGTCAATAAACCATTCGGCTTTCAGTTTTATGTCGGTGTTTTTCACGTAAAGCACATAAATATAAATGCATAAAGCCACGATTCTCGATAGTGAAGTTGATAGAGCGGCGCCTCCTATCCCCATTTCCGGGAAGATGCTCCAGCCAGTAATGAGGACATAGTTTCCGATAATATTTAGAAAGTTCGCAAAACCTGTAATCCACATCGGTGTCTTGGTATCGCCAGACCCTCTTAAAATGGAAGCGAAGGCAAATGACAAAAACATCGGTACAAACCCAATTAAAATGTAGTTAAAGTAAATGAGTGCGTCGCTAAAAATGATCGGTTCAATATCGTAAATTTTAAAAATATCAGCTCGGAATGTGAAGGCAAGCGCCATGACACAGGTTCCAATGATTAAGTTTAGGACGACATTTTGCTCTGCAATGCGTTTCATTTTGTCTAGATTTTTCTCGCCGTATGCACGCGAAATCATTGCGACAGCGCCAGTGTTGAAAGCGGAAAATGTAAAAATCAGAAAATACATGATTTGGTTGGAAAAGCCTACAGAAGCTATCGCGCCTGAACCAATCAATTGTCCGATCATAATCATATCTGCAACACCCAGTATCGTGTTTAGGCCCATTTCAATTATGGCTGGTGCGGCCATGGCTAAAATCGCCATGATCAGTGCCTTTTTCCCACTTAGTTTTTCAATATATTTTTTCATTGTTTTTCTCCTAATTTACTTCGAATGCCTAAATAGTATAGCATAAAGATTTAGGATGCTCTACCATTAAATCTATGCTGCTCATGTAACTAATTTTCGGATTCAAACTGAAATGTTAATAGTGGCATTTTAAGGGTATAAGTCTATAGATGGTATTTGCCATTGAGACGATGTCATTTACTAGATGAGGAGAGAATTATATGAAGAAAGTGGCTATTTTAATTGAAAATCTGTTTGACGACCAGGAATTGATCTACCCTTACCACAGGCTAAGAGAAGATTATGAAGTGGTTTTGGTCGGCAGTGAAAAAGATGAACATTATAAATCGAAATCTGGCCTTATGTTCAAATCGGATATTGCATCGGAGGCGATCAATGCAGATGATTTCGCGGGGATATTTATACCAGGAGGTTTTTCTCCAGATTATATGAGGCGAACAGCAGCAACGGTGGATCTTGTAAAAGCGTTTGACAAAGCTAAAAAACCGATTGCGGCAATTTGTCATGGGCCATGGATGTTGGCATCGGCAAATGCAATAAAAGGCAAAAATGTGACAAGTGTGGTTTCTATTAAGGATGACCTGGTTCATGCGGGTGGCCATTGGGTTGACGAAGAAGTTGTCGTTTCCGGCCACATCATCACTTCCAGAAGCCCTCGTGATTTGCCAGCGCTGATTAAAACGTTCGTATCCATGTTATAACGATCATAAACGAATGGCTCTCCGCTTGTGTGAAGAGCCATTTTAATTTGTGCCGATGATGAACCTAGGCATATCAAAGAAAGGATAACGACAGATGTTGTTTAATAGAAAAATGTTATTGCGCGCAGTTATGGCTACAACCCTTATGACAGCGTTGATCTTTTTAAACGCCTGCGCTGTGAAAGAGGGGCCGCTCCCTGTTGAAACGGATGAAACGACGATGGAGGTCACCACGGAACCCGACATTCGAAAGGTTTTGCTTTTAGAGGATGCACAGCAAACAGAGGGCTGGCAGTTATTTAAAGACGATGGTTATGGTCTTTTTGGCTTTAAAGATCAGAATGGAAATGTTGTCATCGAACCAACATTCTTAGACGCTGAACAGTTTGAAGGCGGAAGAGCAATCGTAAAAGTGGCATCCGATCAGTTTATTGGCATATTGGAAGGTGGCGTTTACGGTCTTATTGATCCAGAGGGGATGTTCATCGTTGAGCCAGAAGGGCTAATTACTCGAGTGGATCAATGGCATTACCTTTATGCTAGTGGCGATGACTATTTTCCAGCCTATGGACTGGATGGCTTATCCATGATGAAGCGCACTTTTTTAGATGGAAACGGTCAAGCATTAGGTGATGAACGATACTATTATGTGGAAGCGATAAGAGAAAATCTCTTCTTGGCAAATACAGGTTTAAAATCTGTGTTTATCGATGGGGATGGCATGCTCCTTAAGAAATTTCCTGAGTTCGAATTTGCGGTGACTTCAAAAGTCACAGGTGACAGCATTAATCTTGTGCCCATGGATGAACCCTCAGGGCGAATTCGGTATGTGCTGTCGGGCGAGGGTGAGATATTGGAACAACAAAACGAAAGTGAAACGCTCATCGATGGCGTAACGTTTGAGCGAAGAATAATTTCTGCCTATATTGGATCTTCGGTTATTTATCCTGTGCTCACAATGAACGACAAAGCCATTCAAGACAAGCTGAACCAAGCGATATTGAACTTTGCTACAGAGGCAATGTGGGAAACGGATATGACAGGGGCGAAAATTGAGGACTATGAAGTGGTTGAACGGATTGAACAAACCGTTGTAAACGAATTTTCGCTGTCCCTCCGAGACAATCTGATGAACGTGAAGGCATTTGGGTATTTTTATGGATTTGGAGCAGCGCATCCAAACAGTTTTCAGTCGACACGGTATTTGGACTTCAGCACGGGTGAAGTGCTTTCGCTGGATATTCTGTTTAAGGATAATCCGAATTGGCGGCTCGCCATCGTAAAGGAAGTTGATCGCCAATTTATGGCGGATGATGAGGCGTATTTGTTTATTGATAAAACACAGCCAGAAGCAGAGCGGTTGAAAACCTTTTATGATGCGCACTTCGAGATTACGTTTGAAGAAGATTTTATGACGGTCTACTTTCCGGTTTATGAAATTGCGCCCTATGCTGCAGGAATACCATCGTATGAGGTACCTTATTCGGTGCTGGATGAGTAAATGGGGTCAGTCTTTTTGACTCATAGAAATGGCGAACCACTTATAAAAAGTGTGGTTCGCCTTTTTTTTATTCGGTCAATTCTATAAACAATTCAATATCCTTTTGGATGATGGCCAGAGAGGCCCGCCAGAAATCCACATGTTCTACATCGATATCCATGATTTTGCAGACGTCCACAATCGAGTGTTTGCCTGAAGCGGCCAACAGTTCATCGTACTTTGTCTTGAAAAACGCTGGTGCATCGAGATATTTGGCATAGAGGCCTTTTGCGAATAATAATCCAAATGCATAAGGGAAATTGTAGAAATTTTGAATCGCATAATAATAGTGCGGTTTAATCAGCCACATGTAGGGGTGTAAGGTTTTGTGATCTAGCCCGTTTCCATAAGCTGTTTTTTGCGCGTTTGTCATGATTTCATTCAGTTCATTTACTGAAAGTGGGTGGTCGTCTCTAATTTCAAACAATTTTGATTCAAAAAGGAAACGTGAGTAGATATCGCATATAACTTGAGTGGCATCTTGAAGGCTATTTTCAAGGATCGTGATGGCTTCATCTTTCGTTGCGATTTTTAAAGCGGCCTGATTCACGATCGTCTCACAGAATATAGAGGCTGTTTCTGCGAGTGGCATTGAGTATTGTGCGTTTAAGACGCTCTCTTTATTGATGCATGTCGCGTGGTATCCATGGCCGAGTTCATGAGCCAGAGTGGTTACATCGCCAAGGTTTCCAGTGTAGTTTAATAAAACTCTAAACTCACCGATCATATGTTGTGATGAGCAAAATGCACCGCTTCGTTTGCCTGATCTTGGTTCTACATCTATCCAGCCGTTTTCCATGGCGTGAAGTGCAACGTCAGCAAGTTTATCGGAGAAGTTTCTAAAATTATCCACGACGAATTTACACCCCTCTTCGTAAGTGTAATTTTTGCTAAACTTACCCACAGGTGCAAAAAGGTCGTAAAACGGCAATCCATTTTCGTGGCCCATCAGTTTGGATTTTTGGTTCAGGTATTTGTGGAATCCGGACATTGATTCTTCCATGGCAGTCAACATTGCGTCTAAAGTCGCCTTGCTCATGCGGGATTTCTCAAGTGTCATCTCCAGTGGCGATGTATAGCCGCGCATTTCGCTAAGGGTAAGCACTTCGCCTTTTATGCTGTTTAAAGACATTGCAATGGCTTCTGCGATGTTCTCGTATGCACTCAGTTCTGCATCGTACGCACTTTTTCTGACTTCAGGAGAAGCGTCATAGGCAAAATTTCTAATGACCGTAATAGGGAGGTTGACCGGTTCGCCATCTTTTACCATAGTCCCTTTGAGGCTTGATGTAAGTTTTTGTTGAAGGGTGTTCCATGATTTTGAGCCCGTAATGGAAAGTTTCGCTGCCAGTATTTCTTCCTTTTCAGAGAGCATATGCTCAGCGAGCTTCTTTTTCTCACTCAATATGAATGCGAAGTTTTTTAGAAAGTTCGACGGCTCAATGAACGCCTCAAAATCAGGAATTTTCGAAAGGAATGACATGAGTTTGGCCTCGGATTGGGCGGACTCTGAGTTGATTTTCTGTAACTTGTTTTGTGTCTTAAGAGCCTCTTCATGTCCGGTGTCTGTGGCAAAAGTCAGTGACGCATAGCCATATAATCTCAAGTAGAGTTGATCTGTTTTTTCCATTGTTGCGACGAACTGCTCTAGTGATGGAACGTCTTCAAGTGTTTCTGATTGTGTGTTAAGTTCAGTGACGAGATTTTCCAGTGTCAAAATATCTCTTTTGAATGATTCGGACTCGAAAGAAGGATAAATTGACTCTAATGACCAGATTTTTTGCATGATGCCTCCTATATATTTAGTGTTGCGAATTAAATTTATTATAACACAAATGTTTGAGCTGACGTGTCAATCTTTTTGACTCAAAATAACGGCCAATCTGCTATAATTAAAGGAATGATGTAGCACACTAAATAAAAGGGGACAAATGGATGGAAAAGAAGATTATCCCAAATGAAATAGATACGAGTTTGCTGTATAAAATTTATGAAAAGATAAGGTATGTTTACCCCTTGGATAAAACACATTATGATTTTGATCAAGATTTTTTTGTCGAAAAAAGTTCAAATTGCTTTGAAATATGGGGCTTTAATCAGGTTTGTAAAAATTGTATATCCATGAGAGCGCTAAAAGAAAATAGAGTAACCATGAAATTTGAATGCATAGATAAAAGGGTGTACATGATTACTGGTGTACCCGAAATCAACAACAATCGCGTATTGGAGCTCATAAGAGATGTAACGGATGAGTATGTGATTGAGGGAATAGAGTTCATGAGTGACGTTATGATGCGAGAAAAACTCGAGGCTTTAAACAAGGAAATTATAACGGACAACCTTACTCAAATATTTAACAGACGGTTTTTAGATGAGAGATTGCCTTATGAACTTATAAGAGCGTTTGCGAATCAAATGCCGATTAGTTTGGTCATGATTGATATTGACCACTTCAAACAGATCAATGACAAATATGGTCATGTTGTTGGAGATCAAGTGCTGATTGAGCTCGCTAAAATCATTAAATCGTGGATCAGAGCCGATGATGATTGGTCTGTGCGATATGGTGGCGAGGAATTCTTGGTTTATTTATTGAATGTGGATTCTGAATTGTTGCTTGAAAGATTTGAAACTTTAAGAAAGCGCGTTGAAGACAATGTGTTTTGCATGGGGACATTGGATATCCATTTGACGATAAGTTGTGGTTTGCTAAATGAATATATTTCTGATGAAGCGCAAATCGTTAACATGTACGATTTGATTAAGAAGGCTGACAAGGCTTTATATGAAGCCAAATCAAATGGACGAAATCAATGTGTGTTAAGAAGTGAGTGAGAGTGGAGGTAGCGTATGTATAAGGGCAAAATGGTTAACTTAAGACCCTACAGAAGGGAAGATATCCCAAGAATTTTGGAGCTCATTAATGATGAAGAAATCAAGTCGTTGCTGACACCGGGCATTCCATTTCCTTACACCTTTGAAGATGAGGTTAAATGGTATGAAAGTTTGACGGCAACCAGTTCTGGTACTTATAATTTTGCGATAGAAACCTTAGCTGAAAAATTATATTTAGGAGGCTGTGGCATCAATTCTGTAGACTGGAAAAACAGTGTCGTGGAAGTGGGGATTTTCATTGGAGACAAAGCATACTTAGGGAAAGGTTATGGAACCGATGCGATGCAAACGCTGATTGGGTTCATATTTAAAGAAATGAACATCCGAAAGATTAAACTGAATGTGTATAGTTTTAATCCAAGGGCGATTAAGAGTTATGAAAAACTAGGGTTTGTAAGAGAAGGTACTTTAAGACGTGAGATCTTTAGAGCGGGTGAATATCATGACATTTATGTGATGGGGTTGTTTAAAGATGAGTGGCAATAGAAGTAAATGCTATCAGATCAATCATGATTTCGAGGAAATTGAGATAAACGAGAAAGCTGTGCAGCTTTTATCGGATATTCTCATGAGAGAGATTGGATGGGATGATAATTAAAAAAACCGGCGAAAGCCGGTTTTTTAGTATCAACGATATGGATTGCTCACTGCTGTATATTAGCATGTATCTTTCTTTATTCTACGAGGAATGATATTTTAGCGTTCACTCTGTATCTTACGATTTCATCGTTTTCAACGATTGCCTGCATGTCATTGATGTAGATTGCTTTAATGTTTTTTACCGATTTTGAAGCCGCTTTCAAAGCAACCTTGGTCGCATCTTCCCAGCTTTTTTCTGATTCCGCCATAATTTCGATAACTTTAACAACTGCCATATTGATCCTCCTTAAAAAACGGGCAAAGTAAACAGTTAAAAATTTAACTGAATTTTAGCACCCTTATATATATGCCCTTTTATGGGAGCATCAAACAAATGTATTTTTATAAGCAAAATTTGCATAAATTCACTAAAAACGGGTATATATACACTTCGTGTTGCATAATATTTGAAGTGCATCTCATATAAGGTTACATAAAGGAGTGAAAATGGGAAAAATCATTGAAAAACCATATACCAAAACCATTAAGGAAATCACAGAAATTTCAAATGTAAATGTTGAAATCGGACTGGATCCACAGGAAGTCAAGAGTAGAGTTGAAAAATACGGCTCGAATATTTTAGAGACGACAGACAAAGTATCGGCCTTTAAGATTTTGTTCCACAATGTTAACAACATCATCGTCTATTTGTTAATGGCCGCTTCATTTGTGGCATTTATGATGGGAGATCCTGTTGAGGGTTTTGCCGTTATAATCGCCATTTTAATAGCCGTGCTATCAGGCTTTGTTTCTGAGTATAAAGCACAAAAGTCTGTCGAATCGCTTCAAAAGATGACAAAGACAATTGCGAAAGTGAGAAGGGAGGGTAAGATACAAGAAATCCCCTCAAGTGAAATCGTCGTTGGTGACTTGTTGTATATAGAAGGGGGCGATTCCATAACAGCAGATGCGCGGTTAATCGAAATTAAAAATTTTGCCGCTATAGAATCTTCATTGACAGGTGAATCGGAAGCGGTTGACAAAGACTTTGAAAGCGTGTTTGAGGACGATATGCCATTGGGTGACCGAAAAAACATGGTGTATTCAGGAACGGCTGCTACAAGAGGCAATGCGTTTGCGATCGTTACATCAACAGGGATGGATTCTGAAATCGGTAAAATCAGCGGCATGCTAAATACTGGTAAAAAGGAGAAAACACCACTTGAAAAACAGTTGGGGAAGTTGGGTAAAACTTTAATCCTATTTTCAGGAATCGTGGCTTTGTTTGTAACCATTATAGGCATCATTAAAGGTGAAGAACTTTATTTTATCGTGAAAATCGGTATTATTTTAGCCATCGCTGCAGTGCCAGAAGCATTGCCGGCGGTATCGACAATCACGCTTGCGATAGGCATGAAAACCATGGCATCTCACAACGCACTTGTTAAGAGCCTTCCAGCTGTGGAAACATTAGGTTCCACAACTGTAATATGTACGGATAAAACGGGAACGCTCACTGAAAATCAAATGACGGTCAAAGAACTTCATCTGGTAAATGGAGATGTGTATCATGTTGAAGGTTCTGGTTATGAACCGACAGGAAATATTCTTCAGAATGGAAACGAAATCAACATGGATGACAGATTAGAACTGAAGGCATTTATTGAAGCTGCAGTTTTATCGAGTAATGCGACACTTTCCGAAGAAAAAGACCATTTTAAAG
>DMYC01000334.1 GCA_003482695.1 Clostridiales bacterium UBA8960 | reverse complement strand
GATGTATTCTCCTATCTATCTGCTGAGACTCAAGTGGTGATTATCAGCGCCATTACAGAGCGCGAGACAAGACTCATCGTCGAAGAACTCTATTTTGACGATATGATTGACATGCTCGAAGAGATGCCCGCACATCTTGTGAAAAAAATTCTAAAAGATACAAAAGAGGATGAAAGGCGATTGATCAATCAATTTTTGAGTTACCCTGAGTTTTCTGCCGGAAGCCTCATGACGATCGAATATGTGGACTTGAGAAAAAACATGACGGTCAAAGCCGCCATGGAGCACATCAAACAAGTCAACATCGATACTGAAACGATTTACACTTGCTATGTCATCGACGACAACCGAAAATTGCTTGGCCTTGTTTCTCTAAGGAAAATCGTCACTTCTCCCGATGATGTATTGATCGATGATATTATGAACACAAACATCATCGTGGCCAATACCCTTGACGACCAAGAGTATGTCGCAAGTTTGTTTAAGAAGTACGACCTTAATATACTTCCTGTCACGGATAAAGAAAGCCGTTTGACCGGTATAATCACCATTGATGACATCATCGACGTCATCGACCAAGAAAACACAGAGGATTTCCAAAAAATGGCTGGTTTGACGCCATCCGATTTAGGTTATTTTGAGACGCCATTTATGAAAATGGCAAAAAATCGTATTTTATGGCTTATGGTGCTCATGGTTTCTGCGACTTTCACAGGGCGAATCATACAGCGATATGAAGAAGTTTTACAGTCCGTCGTGATTTTAGCCGCATTTATACCGATGCTCATGGATACTGGCGGTAATGCCGGCGCTCAATCTTCCACACTGGTCATAAGGGGTCTCGCGCTGGGGGATATCAAACCAAATGAAGTGAAGCGCGTTTTGTTTAAGGAACTTACTGTAAGTACTGTCGTTGCGATTGGACTGACAACCATTAATTTCATCCGAATTTATTTTCTAGAAAAAGTTGAGATTCGCATTGCTTTGACTGTCACGATCACGCTTTTCGTTACGATTATTCTCGCGAAACTGGTCGGGGGACTTTTACCACTTATCGCCAACAAACTCAAACTGGACCCAGCGATTATGGCCAGTCCACTTATCACAACTGTTGTCGATGCCTTTGCACTCGTGATTTATTTTACAGTGGCGGTTTGGTTACTCGGCATATAATTACATTTTTTTCAAGTTTTTTTCTGAGCGAGTTCACAACATGTGTTTTTTTCGATATAATAGAAAGAAACAGTCAATGATTTACCATTCGTAGGAGGAAAGATATGCTCAAGAAATGTGAAAAATGCGGCAGATTTTTTGGTGACGACGGCAATACGGTCTGTAGCGCATGCCGATTGTCAACACGTCATTTTAAAAGCACAGGCGATTTGGATCGAGACAAGTTCGTTGCAACACGGGATATCGTCTACGACAACCCTGATATTTCTCCGCAAGGCATCATCGATATTTTGGAAGAAGTGGGGATAGAAATCACCATTCGTGAAATTATGAAATACGTCGATGAGGGTCGCCTTTCCTTAAACACGATGAAAGAAGGCAACCACTGTCAGCGTTGCGGGACGAGAATCAATTTCGGTAAAGTCTGTGACCGCTGTAGAATCAAACTGGAACAAGAAAAATCCCAAGATCAATCTCATGAGGATCACGATCATAAACCTAAGATTAAGATGCATACAAAATAAAACGTTAAGACACCCAGTTTTGGGTGTTTTTTTCGCGTTTGCATTAGAACGTATGTTCTGTTATAATAAAATCAAACATATGTTCTTTTTTTATGATGGAGGTTTACTCGTGAATAAAATCATTTTTCACATAGATGTCAACAGCGCTTATCTTTCGTGGGAAGCGGTCTATAGACTACAACACGGTGAAACGCTGGATCTTAGAACGATTCCATCGGCAGTTGGGGGGGATCCTGTCAAGCGCCATGGCATCATCCTCGCGAAAAGCCATGCTGCAAAACCGTACAAGATTCAGACAGGAGAAAGCTTGATGGCAGCTTTTCAAAAGTGCCCGCACCTTACCGTCGTACGCCCTAGATATGAGCTTTATCTAAAATCAAGCAACGCCATGGTTGATCTGATTGGTGAATATTCTTCGCAAATACAGCGCTACAGCATAGATGAATGTTTCGTGGATTTTACAGATATGGTCAAACTTTTTGGAGACCCTGTAGAAACGGCACATATCATACGTGAACGCATAAGGCAAGAACTGGGTTTTACAGTAAGCATCGGCATTTCAAGCAACAAGCTCCTCGCCAAAGTCGCCAGTGACCTAAAAAAACCCGATGCCGTCTCGACGCTATTTCCAGATGAAATCGCTGAAAAAATGTGGCCACTACCCGTGGAAGATCTTTTTATGGTCGGACGTGCCACGGGACCTAAACTGCGATTTTTGGGGATAGAAACCATCGGCGACTTGGCGAATTACGACATCGACATTCTTAAAAACACATTAAAATCCCATGGTGTTCTGATATGGAATTATGCGAATGGCATCGAAGATTCCACCGTTAAAAAAAGCAATCGCCTCGCTATTAAAAGCATCGGAAACGCCACGACGATGCCTTTTGACATAGACGACCGCCGCGAAGCACACCTCATGTTGCTCAGTCTAAGCGAGATGGTGGGCGCTAGACTTAGAGATAGTCAGTATTTGGCGCGTCTTGTCGGCGTCAGCTATAAAAATATCGGTTTTTCCTCAACGGGCCATCAAAGAAAGTTTCTTGTTCCAACGGATCACACAACGGAAATTTATAAAGTCGCCTGTGAACTTTTCGATGATATATGGGATGGATTGCCTATTCGTCATTTGGGCGTACGCGTTTCCGAATTTTGCGAAAACGATTTTGTTCAGTTGCACCTGTTTGATCAAAGCAGCAGTGATAAAAAAAACAGGCTTGATCGTGCGATAGATGCCCTTAGAGCGCGATATGAGCCAGGAACCATCATGCGTGCATGCTTTGTGAACAGCGGCATCAAGCCCCTCACAGGTGGTGTAGGGGAAGACGATTTTCCGCTTATGAGCAGCATCCTCTAAGTGTTCTATTTTATTATGAAGGTTGTGAAAGGTATGAAAGTTGTTAGAAAAGAGATTGATATGCTTTGCTGGTTCGATCAGCTTGGCTATCCAAATCCGATTCGTTTTAGAATGGTGGACGAACTCGGTCACCAGCTTGTCATAAAAATTGAAAAGGTGATCACGCGCGATTTCGAAAAGCTCGCTGGCAACAAAATGTTTGTGTTTACATGCCAGTGTGTCGTTCAAAATACGCTACGCACAGTTGTCATCAAATATGAAATGGACAATTGCAAATGGATTTTGTTTAAATATTGACGATGCAAGATTCATTTTTTCTTATTCTGTTGCAGTGGCCAGATTATTTATGTTATAATTTACAAGTATAATACTAGATTTCTCTTAATGGTTAGAGAAATAAAAATATGATTTTTATAGGAGTGTGGTTTTTTTTGGAAGCAGGCGCGAGTTGGCAGCTCATACTATTGGTGGTGTTGATTGGAATGTCCTCATTTTTCTCAGCATCGGAAACAGCATTGATGTCACTCAGTAAAATCAGAATAAGGCACTTGGTCGATGAAAAAGTTCACGGTGCCGAAGCTGTCAGCAAGTTGGTGGAAAATCCGAACAAGTTGCTCGGTTCCATCTTGGTAGGTAATAATGTCGTCAATATCGGTGCTTCAGCACTGGCAACCTCTCTTGCGATTCAACATTTTGGAAGCGCAGGTGTCGGTATCGCCACTGGTGCCATGACATTATTGGTTCTTATTTTCGGAGAAATAACGCCGAAGTCGCTAGCAGCACAACATTCAGAGTTTATTTCTTTGAAAATTGTTGGAATCATCAATTTTTTCGTCATTTTGTTCAATCCGATTGTCTTTTTACTTCTATTGTTCACAAATGGCCTTATTCGCTTGCTTGGTGGTAAACCAGGACGCGTACAGCCTTTCATCACTGAAGACGAACTCAAGACGATGGTTAACGTCAGTCATGAAGAGGGCGTTCTTGAAGTGGAAGAAAAAGAAATGATCTATAACGTGTTTGAATTTGGTGATTCACAAGTAAAAGATGTGATGACACCGAGAACCGATATGATTGCTTTAGAAGTGGGCGTGACTTACGAAAAAATCATTGAGACTTTCAAATCCGAACAATTTTCGCGTATTCCAATTTACCAAGAAACTACAGATAATATTATCGGGATTCTCTATATTAAGGATTTGATCTTTAAATCTAATGAGAACACGGTCTTTGACATTCACGATTATATGCGTGAACCATATTTTACATTTGAGTTCAAAAAGATTACTGAGCTCTTTCAAGAGCTTCGTATCAAACATATCCCTATGGCGATTGTCCTTGATGAATACGGCGGAACAGCCGGTATCGTCACGATGGAAGATTTGATCGAAGAAATTGTCGGCGACATCAGAGATGAATACGACGACCACGAAAAGGATATTGAAGTAGTCAAAGAAGATGAATACATCGTTGAGGGTAGCACGCGTATTGATGAACTCAATGACATGATCGGCGTCGACATTGAATCCGAAGACTTTGACACCATCGGTGGTTTCATCGTTGGAGAGTTTGGATATATTCCTGAAGTCAATGAAACGATAGAATCTCATGGCATTAAATTTGTCGTCGAAGAAGTGGATCGAAATAGAATAGAAAAATTACGCATTCACACATAAAATTATGAGAACCCTCACACACTGAGGGTTCTTTTTTGAGGAGGAAACACTTGTTAAATCAATTTTCAAGAACAGAATTATTAATAGGGGACCATGGTATCAGCAACTTAAAAAAATCGACCGTTGCCATTTTTGGTGTCGGTGGAGTAGGCTCATATGCCGTTGAAGCGCTTGCGAGAAGTGGTGTAGGCACTTTTTATCTCTATGATGACGACAAAGTCTGCTTAACCAATATCAACCGTCAATTGATTGCCACGAGAAAAACCGTTGGACGCGTGAAAGTTGAAGTCATGATGGAACGCATACTAGAGATCAATCCAGATGCAACGGTTTATGCAAACCGATGTTTTTTTGGTGCAGAAACGGCAAATGAAATAGATTTCACTAAATTTGATTACGTGATCGATGCGATTGACACGGTCTCATCTAAACTGTTATTGGTCGAAATCGCGTATAAAACTGGCATTCCCATTATCAGTAGCATGGGTGCAGGGAATAAGCTGGATCCGACGCGATTTGAAGTGTCCGATATCAACAAGACTTCGGTGTGTCCACTTGCAAAAGTCGTCAGAAAAGAACTGAAGGCAAGGGGCATACCAAAACTAAAAGTGGTCTATTCCAAAGAACCTGCGATGAAACCTATTGAAAAAGACGAGTTAAGTTGTAAGAGCAACTGCATTTGCCCAAAAGATGTGCAAAGAAATTGCAGTACAAGAAGACAAGTTCCAGGAAGTATAGCGTTTGTGCCTTCTGTTGTTGGACTCATTATTGCAGGAGAAGTCATTAAAGATTTGATCAAGTAGACACAAAGCTGTTGCAAAAGAGGAGGCTATGACATGATAAAATTCGTAATACGGCGTATTTTGCACACCATACCACTTTTGATTCTCGTCTCGCTTGTGATATTCATTTTAGTGGATGCCATGCCTGGCGATGCACTAAGCGCCTATATGAACACATTGCCTGAAGGCACACCAAGGCCATCATATGAACAAATGATGCAGATGAGAAAAGTGTTGAATCTCGATACCCCATGGTACATGAGGTATATTGATTGGGTATCTAAAGCGATGCGTGGCGATTTTGGCATGTCCCTTCACTACAGGCGTCCCGCGATTGAGCTCATAAACATATTTATTTGGCGTACTTTTATGATCAATTCCGTTGCGATGTTCTTTATCTTCTTACTGGCAATTCCAATAGGGGTTCGCTCTGCAGCAAAGAAGAACGGACTCTTTGATAAAACCTTTTCGACCGCTGCACTCGTTTTCATTTCATTGCCCTCTTTTTTCATAGGGCTTTATTTAATGCGTCTTTTTGCTGTAGATTTTGGCATTTTACCTCCGACGGGCATGCGTTCAGTCATTTCCGTCGTTAAGGGGTATGCAACAAAAGCGGACGAAGTGAAAGATATCGTAAGACATATGATTCTACCCGTTATGACTCTGACCATCGTCGGTGTTGGCACTGTTTCAAGATATGTCCGCAACGCCGTTAT
>DMYC01000162.1 GCA_003482695.1 Clostridiales bacterium UBA8960 | reverse complement strand
GCACTATTGACCATGCTCAACAGTTGTGCTTCTGGTGTTACAGTTGTCAATATTGACAATGGCTTCGGTGCAGCATTTGCCGCAGCACAGATGATGAGATTATAATAAGGCGTCCCCCCTTTAGTGATTGATCCTAAAGGGAGGACTTTTTAAGTGGATTTGACAAAAAAATATCAAGAACTTTGATAAAACGTAACTTGTGTTACGGAAATCCTTTGATGAATAAGGTATGATTGGTTTGTAAAGTTCGCTGGAAACAGCTTAATCAGAAAAAAACTAAATTAAACGATGATTATAAGGAGAACCGGAATATGAGTATGTTTTGTTTTCAATGTCAGGAAGCAGCAGGCGGAAAAGGCTGCAACAAAATCGGCGTTTGTGGTAAAACGGATGACGTCGCAAATCTTCAAGACTTATTGATCTTCACATTAAAAGGGGTTTCAGAGTACAATCAACAAGCGAGAGCAGCTGGAATCAATACACCAAAAGCAGATTACGTTCTACTCGATGGTTTGTTTGCAACGATAACAAATGCAAACTTTGACCCTGAAGCGATTAAGACGAAAATCGAAGGTGCACTTGTTGCAAGAGATGAAATTAAAGCTGCACTTGAAGCAGCAGGCAAGTTAGAAGGAAAAGCGTATCACGAATCTGCAGTTTGGACAGGCGTTAGAGCGGATTTCGAAGCGAAGTCCATCGAACCGCAAGTTGGCGTTTTGGCAACCGAAAATGAAGATGTAAGAAGCTTAAGGGAACTCATTGTTTATGGTTTAAAAGGAATGGCAGCATATGCTGAACATGCAGCAAACCTCGGACACAAAGATGAGACAATTTATACGTTCATCGAAAAAGCATTGCTTGCGACGATCAACGACCAATTGTCAGCAGATGAGCTTGTTGCGCTTACACTTGAAACAGGTAAGTTTGGCGTAAATGTCATGGCACTGCTTGATTCAGCTCACACAAGCACTTATGGTAACCCAGAAATCACTGAAGTTAATATTGGCGTTAGAAATAACCCGGCTATTCTCATCAGTGGGCATGATTTAAAAGATATGGAAGAACTGCTTGCTCAAACGGACGGTACTGGCGTAGACGTTTATACGCACAGTGAAATGCTACCTGCACATTATTACCCTGCATTTAAGAAATACACACACTTTGCTGGTAACTATGGCAATGCATGGTGGAAGCAGAAAGAAGAGTTCGAATCATTTAATGGCCCAGTTGTGTTTACGACAAACTGTATTGTTCCGCCACTGGCAAGTTACTCTGACAGAGTTTCTCCGACAGGTTCTACAGGACTTACAGGATTTAAATACATCCCAAATAGAGTTGAGGGTGGCACAAAAGACTTCAGCGAAGTGATTGAACATGCAAAACGTTTACCATCGCCGACAGAAATTGAAACGGGAACAATCGTAGGTGGATTTGCGCACAATCAAGTGTTTGCACTTGCAGATAAGGTTGTGGATGCCGTGAAATCCGGTGCAATTCGCAAATTCGTCGTGATGGCAGGATGTGATGGTCGTCAGAAAACACGTGAGTATTACACTGATTTTGCTGAGAAGTTGCCGAAAGATATCGTAATCTTGACAGCTGGTTGTGCAAAATATCGATACAACAAGTTGCAGCTTGGCGATATCGGCGGCATTCCTAGAGTTTTGGATGCCGGACAATGCAATGACTCATATTCACTCGCCGTCATCGCTTTGAAACTCAAGGAAATTTTCGAGCTTGAAGACATCAATGACCTACCGATCGTGTTCAATATTGCATGGTATGAGCAAAAAGCAGCCATAGTCTTGTTGTCTCTACTTTACCTTGGCGTCAAAAATATTCACCTCGGACCAACATTGCCGGGCTTCTTATCCGAAAACGTCGCAAAAGTACTCATCGATGCATTTGGTCTCGCTGGCATATCCACAGCTGACGAAGATATCGCTAAATTCTTCAGTTGATATGGTCTATAAAGTCGAAAAATCCCCATCAGTATGGGGATTTTTTTTTGTCTTGTGTTGAGCACACAACTCAGCTCATTTCTTTGAGTTTATTATAAGCCTCTAGGAACATGCGAAAGACTTCCGGGTCTCCACCTTTATCGGGATGGTATTTATGGGCAAGTTCGCGAAACCGGTCCTTGACATCTTGTAGCGATGCACCACAAGGTAAACCGAATATGCTCATAAGTGATGGGTCATATAGCGCAGTGACCGGAAGGCCAATTTCTTGGTAATATTTAATGTAAACTGCATAGATAAAGTCTTGAAAAACCGCTTTTCGAGATTCTGAATCCATCTGTACCAAAACATCAAGGGTATACCGAACACGGCGATTCTCGCCACCTTCTCTATCAGAAAAAAAGGATGACCAAACCAAAACGACGGGCTTATAGGGCCGCATGCCATACTCTGTACGGATGGCGATTTCATTTTTCTTTAGTTCCCTAAGTTTCCTGATGAGTTCACTTTTGTTCATTGACCCTCTCCCTTTTTAAGGCTATTGGATTTTTTTCACAAATTCTGATTTCATTTAAACCAATAGATATGCCCGTCTTTAGAGCGATCCATAAATTTATACTCAATTAGATACCTTCTGATGGTTGCGAAATCATCGTATATTTGCTTCAGATGCTCATTGATTTCAAGCTCGCTATATTTTCGTGACTTATCGAAACTCTCTGCGATCCGTTTCAAAATAACGAGTTT
>DMYC01000348.1 GCA_003482695.1 Clostridiales bacterium UBA8960 | reverse complement strand
GAGGTTTCGATAGAAGTGTGGCTTTATGCGTTGTGAGAAACCGCTTTAAGGCACCGGGAATTTGGCCCATGTAAATGGGTGTGCCAATAACAAAAGCATCTTATGCAGCCAGATTGCTTTTTTTAACTTTTTTGACATCACAAAGGTCGATTTGATTGTCTTTTGAAGCAGCCTTAATCATCGTTGCACACTGCTCAGTCGTCCCAGTTTTACTCGCATAAACAATTAAAATTTTCATAAATCACCTCTTATATAGTTTAACATTATCCTTTGAATAACAATAGCCCAACCGTATTGATGGCGAAATTCGAGAACATGTGCACCATCCATGAGCTGTAGATATTGTTACTATGCTCATTGAGTAAATTAAAGATGACACCACCTATAAAAAGGCCGGTCAACAGCAATATGAATAGTGGAATCGTAAACCAGCTCAGCATGATGGAGATGTGATATAGTGCAAATGCACCTGCACTTACAGTTAATGCAGTGCCTCTGGATGTCCATTTTTTAAGTTCAAGGTACGCAAAGCCTCGGAAGAAAAACTCTTCGAGCAGTGCATTGACGAAAGAAATATAGACCGCAATGAAAAGAAAATTGTCTCTAGTGATGCCCGCTTCTTTTTCCATCGATTTGGTGACAGATGAAAAGTCGAAAAACGGTCCGAGAATTTTATAGGCGGCAAGAATAAAAGCGAAAACCGCCAGCCCCATGCCGATGGAAATCCCAAAGTGTTTCCAGTCGAACTTGAACAAGTATTTGTAAGAGACGCCGTTTTTGATTTTAGAATAGGCGAGTGGCAAAAGTAGAAAGAGGGCAATTTTAATGGAAGATTTAATGATGTAACCGGGTTGCCAGACCGTATCCACGAAGGCCATCAACAAACAGGCAATTGTGATTATGGCTATGATTTGTGCACTGGATATTCTTTTTTGCATTTTTGTCACCTCGGATTTATTTTACGCCTAGTTTAGCAAAGTGTCGTTAAAATTTGATTAGATTTATGGAACTATTTTTGAATCTTATTCGTCAAACACCTTGGGGGTATTCTTATGAAAACAGATTTTGACAGAAAAGCATATGAGGCTTACAGCTATGAAAACAATCAAGTGTTTATTCGACGCTCACTCATATTGGCCTCTATCCTTTATTTGGCCTTTGGGTGTTTGGACTTTATTTTATTTAGGTCGATCTTTTTTAGGTTAGCCGCAATTAGATATGGGCTTTTCCTTCCTTTTGCATTATCACTTTTTTGGTTGTTGAGATCCGATTTTTTTAAAAAGCGGATGAATATTGTGGTGTCTGTCATCATTTTGGTCGCTTCAGTCACGACAAGTTTTATGCAAGTCACTACTGGCGACTTAGGACACAGCGTCTATTTTTCGGGTCAATTGGTCATCATATTATATTTGTTCACTGGAAGTAAGTTGTCGTTCAAATGGGCATTTGCTACGGGAGCTTTGATACTGGTTTTGTATAATTTAACGATACTGATGCGTATTTCAGACGCTTTCGAGTTAATATTGCTTATTAAAGACAACACTTTTTTATGGGCTTCATTTGGACTCGGTGCGGTGACCTCGTATGGTCTGGAACGTTATTTAATCAAAGAGTATCTTAGCGAAATGAACGCACGCAACCAGTTGATGGATGAAATAAACCAGAGAAAATACAGTGAAGAGCAGCTTATTTATTTTGCGAATCACGATGAACTGACGGGACTCCATAACCGTCGCTATTTTTCAGAAGAACTGAGTGTTTTGATTGAAAGAAGCCATGAAAAAGAGGATAAAATTATTGTGGTCTTGATGGATATCGATCATTTTAAAATCATCAACGACAGTTTAGGACATGAAATGGGAGATAAAGTCTTAAACATAATAACAGAGCGATTACGTGGGCTTCATTTGGATCATGCGCTTATCGCTAGGATGGGTGGCGACGAGTTTGGTATTTTTGTGTATGGGGATGTTGATTTAGGTGCGTTGCTAGACCAGATTTTGTGTGTATTTAAAGAGCCCGTACAAATTTATCCACATCATTTTCATATCTCCAGCAGTATAGGCGTAAGCCTTTTTCCAGATCACAGATTCAGTTCTGAAGAGTTGATCAGGTGTGCGGAGACGGCCATGTACCGCGCAAAAGAAAACGGTAAAAACCGCATAGAGTACTTTTCAGAAGCGTTTGATATTTCCGTTCAAAAAAGAGGACTCGTTGCTCGAAAACTCAAAAATGCTTTGGAGAACAAGGATTTTTATATGGTATATCAGCAAAAAGTTGACGCTGAAAGCGAATGCATTGAGGGATTTGAGGCTTTAATCCGTTGGGAAGACCCTGAGGAGGGTTTTATTCCGCCAGATTTATTCATAAAAATTGCCGAGGAGACAGGGCAAATTTCGACGATAGGAGATTGGGTCATCGAAACTTCCTGCAAAGAGTTTATGAGTTTGCCGCATGAGGCCAATACCCGGTTGAAGTTGAGTGTGAACCTTTCTACGATAGAGTTGCAACAGCCTGATATTGCGGAGCGTGTGGATCATATACTAAAAAAATACGGCATGTGTCCTGCAAATCTATGTCTAGAGATTACGGAGAGTTCGGTTATTCAAAGCATGGACTGTGTGCTTGAAGCCATCGCACGATTTAAGAAAATTGGCGTTGAAGTATCCATTGATGACTTTGGTACGGGTTTTTCATCGTTGGCTTATCTAAGTAAGCTGGATGTTGAAGAACTCAAGATCGACCGTTCATTTATCATGAAAATCGGTAT
>DMYC01000420.1 GCA_003482695.1 Clostridiales bacterium UBA8960 | reverse complement strand
GGGATTATTGAGCCTTACCTCTAGTAAAGGGTAAGCATATAAAGTATGAATATGAGCTCCAGCTTCGGCTGGGGCTTTTTTATATGTAGGGTGAGTTGGCGAGCCTGGGGATGAGTTGGCGAGCCCGGTACCGCTACTCCCCTCCCGCTACTCGATTTGTCATTGACTTTTTTGGTTTTTGCAAATAACAATTGATCGATTTGTGGTATTCTACTTGTATCTTAGATGGTTGAAATTGGGAGGGATATGATGAAAAGGAATAGGATATTGTGGGGGCTTATGCTAGCAACCGTTTTGTTCATGTTGGCAGGTTGTGCAGGTGAAAAAGATGGTAATGATGAAAGCACGACCTCAAGTGCTGTTGGTGTAGAGACGACCGAAGCTGATTTAACTGAAGCGATTAGTGCTACTGAAGGGGCAATCGAGTCGGATTGGGTGACTGGTGTGATTGGCGAGGGTATTGAAATAACAAATGTGGTAGAATTTGCGGGAGGGCTGATTGGGTCGAATAGTATGGCACTTTACTACTCGTCTGATGGCATCACTTGGTCACTTACGAAAGACTTATCGCCGTATCCATTTTACACTATTTTTCCTGCAGGTGGCCAAATGGTGGTATATGACTCTGGAAATGCGCATGTTACAACAGATGGTATGAGCTGGAATAGTGCATCTAGGGATGATTATCATATGTTCCATGCAGTGATGCATGATGGCAAGCAATATGTGAAAGTAGATACGAGCAAGCTTTATACTTCAGAGGATGGTGGCAAGTTTTGGCCGGTTCAAAGCGACCCACAAAATCCGCTCACACAAGTCTTTTTCCTGGATGATGAC
Organism: Clostridiales bacterium UBA8960; assembly: GCA_003482695.1. Taxonomy (GTDB): domain Bacteria; phylum Bacillota; class Clostridia; order Peptostreptococcales; family Acidaminobacteraceae; genus Fusibacter_C. The sequence continues at coordinate 3,873 of DMYC01000420.1, read as the reverse complement.
AACAAACCGACGAGCATTTCAAAGCTCAAACTATATGGTGGTACTTATTATGCAGTAGGTGCAGGTATTTGGACAAGTACCGATCTTTATAACTGGACGAAAGTCATAAAAATGAGCGATTTGACTTATGGCGGTGAGGATTTACTTTATAATGGCTCTATGCTTCTTATGCCCGCATTTTACGAAATATATGCGTTTGACGGTTCAGCGGTTACGAGGAGCAATGCGGTTGGAAGTACTTACTTGGTGTACGGTGACAAGTTTTATGCGGTATCCAACTCCGGTAGATGCTTAATCTCAACTGATGGGATTGTATGGGAGACGCTGTTTGATGAAGACTCGAATGTGTTTAGTGTGTATAGTGCCGTGATTTTTGGTGGTAAGCTTTATGCTTATGGAGAAGATGGGCAGTATCGCTATGTTGTGTTGGAGTGAGCCGTTGGTGTCAATGATCTGACTCGTTAAAAGGAAGCGTAAATTAATATCGGATAAGTATGAGCTCCAGCTTCGGCTGGGGCTTTTTAATTTGCAATGGGGGGAAGCGGATGAGTAGGCGAACCGGTTATTGTAACTCCTACTTGTATAAATTGCCATTTTGATTTATGATAAATATGTAACAATTTCGTGAGCAAACGAGCCCGGTACCGCTACTCTCGTGAGCAAACGAGCCCGGTACCGCTACTCAAAGCAAATGAATCAGGCTCCCCAACACACCAACACAGGAGGAAATATGAAATCGGTACATTCAGTAAAAATGCGGCTATTTGTCATACCGCTCGTGGTCACTTTTTTTGGCGTGTTAATCATAGGCATTTTATCGTCCTACTTTACTCGCGAGAGTTTAATGAATGAAATGAGGGATAATGGCTATTTTGTTTCGGAACAGATCATCGAGAGAATGGCGGATAATCAGGCGGCACTAGTTGCCATCAACCGCATCTTAGACGAAAAAATCATGTCCATCGCCAATGAAGTCATCGTCAATCGCAATCAGCTCAACAGCTCAATCCTTCAGGACATCGCGATTCGAATGGGCGCTCAGGACATTTATTGGTACGATCAAAGTGGTAAAATCGTCTATTCTACAAAGGATTCTTACATAGACTGGGTAGCAACAGCTGGCAACCCGGTTCATGATTTTATGATAAGTAGTGAGACCGAGCGTATTGAAGCGGACATTCGAAAGGATACAGAGTCGGACAGTATTGGCAAAAATGGGTATAAACGAGCGTTTCAAGGGTATTTCGTACAAGTGGTCATCGATGCAAAAGAAGTGGCAGAGCTTACTGAGCGATTTAGCTATCAAACGTTGATCGATAATGTTGGCGCGCATAAAAACATAGATTATGTACTCGTTATGGACACATCAGCCACTGTGCTTGCAAGCAATGACCCTGATGAAGTTGGCGAGGCACTAGAGGACGAAGGGAGCATCGCAGGCGCACGTGATGGAATTGCGTTCTCAGGGCTCTATACCGAAGAAGACACAGGCTTGACTTCTTTTGATATCGTCTACCCTGTTGTAATTGATGGTGTGCATATTGGTGCTGTAAATATTGGATATTCGATGTCAGGTGTTGAGCTTGCGATACGAAACAACATTTTGATCGTTGCGATTGCTGGCATTATCGTATTTTTGATTTTATCCGCAATGCTGTTTGTTACATCAAATGGCGCTATCGCAATGATTACCGCACTCAACAAACATTTCGAAGTCCTTTCCTCTGGCGATTTCAGTCGTGAAGTGCCAAATAAGGTGCTTGATAAAAAAGACGAGTTCGGAGGCATGGCACGCGCAGTAGAGCGTATGCAGCATGCTGTAAGTGATATGATCAAATCCGTGAATCAAAAATCCGAACAAGTTGCGAGTGCTTCTGAAATGTTGATGAGCACTTCTGAACAAGCATCAACTGCTGCTGAAGAAGTGACAAAAGCGATTAACGAGATCGCAACAGGTGCAAGTGAGCAAGCGAAAGACACTGTGGCGTCATCGGATCGCGTGTCTCAGATGGGCGAGCTCGTGAAACGCGACCATGTTTATATACAGGAGCTTAATTCTGCTGCGCAACGCATTGTAGGACAAAAAAATGATGGGTTTGTGATTTTAAAAGAGCTCGTGGCAAAGACAGAACAAAACAGCCAATCAGCGGCACTTATTTATGACATCATTCGTCAAAACAATGAAAATGCAGAGCAGATAGAAATGGCAAGTGCGATGATCCAAAGCATCGCGGATCAAACGAATTTACTGGCACTTAATGCTGCCATCGAAGCGGCTAGAGCAGGTGAAGCTGGAAGAGGTTTCGCAGTTGTTGCGGATGAAATTCGAAAACTGGCGGAGCAATCGAACAATTTCACAAGTGAAATAAAAAAAGTCATCGACTCACTCAAGAATAGATCAAGAGAAGCGGTAACGACTATGGATGGCGTTAGGGTCATCGTCGAAGCCCAACACGAAAGTGTGAACTCGACTGAGGCACGATTTAGTGGCATCGCAGAGGCCATCGATCAAATCAAGGTGGTCATCGATAAGTTGAACCATTCATCAAAGGACATGTCGAGCAATATCTCCGGGGTCATCTCGTTAACAGAAGCGCTTTCATCGATTTCCGAAGAAAATGCAGCCAGCACAGAAGAAGCGTCCGCAGCGATGGAAGAACAAACTGCGACAATGATGGAAATCGCAACTTCCGGTCAACAGCTAGCAGAAGTGGCGCAAGAGTTACAGGCGCTGATTGCCGCGTTTAAGGTGTGATGAGTAGCGGTACCGGGTTCGATTACTCATCTGATTAGAATGCACAATGCAGAAATTGCATTTTGCATTTTTTTTTTACAAAAAAAGTAACATATGAGACCCAATGTGTGTTAAAATTATACAATAAATGTAAATATATGGAATTTATTTCGAGCAGTCAGCAACCTATTTGGAGGATTTATGCCAAGGAAAAAAAGAGAGAATAGCCCAATAAATATGTATCATATTGTCCTTAGGGGAACGAACCAACAAGTGCTTTTTGAAAGCCATGCTGACTATGAGCGCATGATCATGCAAATAAGTAAAGCAAAAAATCTTGTTCCATTCGAGTTACATGCTTATTGTCTGATGTCGAATCATGTTCATCTCCTGATCGAAGCACATTACGAGGATGTTCCGATAATGGTCCATAACATAAAAACAACGTATGCACGTAGATACAATATAAAAGTCTCTAGAACAGGTAGTCTGTTTGAATCCAAATACGGAAGCAAAGCAATATATACATCGCGTCAATATAGAAATACAGTCAGATACATTCATCAAAATCCATTTAAAGCTAAATTGATATATATTCAAGAGTTGCATAAATATAAATGGTCAAGTATGAGGGCTTTTCATAATAAAGAAAGTGAACTTATTGCTGAAAATACAGTTCTAAGGGTATTTGAGCAATTTTCGAATGAAGATTTTTTTGAGTTCCATCTTCATAGCACAGATGAGGATGCGTTTGAGCATTGTTTCCAAAGATTGAGTGACCAAGATGCGCAAACGTATGTTATGAGTAAACTTGAAGGACGTATTGATCATTTACAAGATGTACAAAGATTGGATGTACCGAAGCGAAATGAGATTTTAATCGAAATTAAGCAGTTAGGACTTCCGGTAAATCAGATATCAAGATTAACTGGAGTGGGTCGAAATACGATTCAACGGGCGTAGAAAAAGTGAGATAACAAACCAGGTTCGTTACTCACTTCATTGATATTGAACCATCAATCATAATGCCTTGGATTTATAAAACAAACCAATCTTATGATCCTCAATATAGATATGTTGAATGAGCCAATCTTTCACAAAAAGATTGAGTTTAAGTAACTCATAATTGCTCACAGGAT
>DMYC01000276.1 GCA_003482695.1 Clostridiales bacterium UBA8960 | reverse complement strand
TTAAAGTCGTATTGCAGATAATCCGGCAGCACTTCATCCATTTTGATATCAAACAGAAGTGTCCCTTTCGGATTATCCGTAATTCTGGGATTGGTCAGATTCCCAGTTCCAACATACGTAAATGGTAGAACAATGCCATTTTCCATGCTGACCTTACGAATAAACAAATGCGCTTTTTTGCTGTTTTTCAGTTGCGCTTGTTTTTTAGTATTTAAGCCTGCTTCACATTCCCATTGAAATAACTTGGGTTGCAGGAATTTGTCCTTATATTTCAAATGCTCATCTAATGTCGCATCCTTATTAATTGAGGCAAATATATAGACACTGTTATCGTAAATATATGTACCCTTCATGGTGTATCCTGGATTTTTACATAGTTTCAATTGTACTTGATCCATACGATAGCTTTGCCAAAGCTTAAAGCTCGTCGAATCCCCATAGTCGATATCATATCGCGTAAGCCCGTATTTTAAAAGGTCATCCAGGTATTCCTCGAGCTGTTCATCCAATTCAACATCAAGACGCAATTCATTATCGTTTGTCTTAAGGCATTCCATATATTTCAATGCATGACTCATTTCTTCTTTTCGGTATCCTGAAATATTTTGAACCAACGCATCATTAATCGTCTCCATATCGTTGATGCCACGAAGTAATAGCTTGAGGATCCAATATTCATGAGGTCTCACAAGAGGCAAAAGTCCTGATAGGTAGTTTATTAGACTGATTTGCGCGCCTGAGAATATCGGCAAATCCTTCTCATCGATACCACGAAGAAAATTGTAATAAGAACAAGTTTTTCGTCCGTTTACTTTTATATTCATGAAACGAATCAAATCTGGAGCACAATCATTATTCAAAAAATCCATGTGCCGCACATAAAACTCGGCACCAATATATTTTTTGAAGTTATAATAGTCCTGCTCCAAATAAGTCAGTCTATTAAAGTTTTCATTATCGATATGTTCTAAGATTTCTTCTTTGCTCAGATCATCAATGTCGATTACAACACCATACTTCTCAAGATCCAATGCGCTAAAATTATCCGACACAAGAGACGACATCAATCGTTTTTCCATCACAAAGTTATTGGACAGACTACTGCTAAGGGCAAACGCAATTTGTACACTACGTTTATAACTATTTCCTATGAAATCGAGCACCGTTACATAAGGCTTGCTATCGTACTTTCGAAGTCCACGGCCAAGTTGCTGGATGAATACGGTTGAGGATTCCGTCGGTCTCAAGAATAGCACCATATTTACACCGGGAATGTCAACGCCTTCGTTTAAAATGTCAACCGTAAACAATATTTCAAGATCAGCTTTATCGCTTTGCAGGTCGTTATATGCACGAATCCGCTCCCCAATATTGTTCGCACCCGTCAAATAGGCCGTCCTGTAGCGTTCACCCATCGCTTCGCACATCATGCGCGCATGGGTGATATTTCTACAAAAGGCTAGAGCCTTTAGTTTCCCGGATGGTCGATGTGCCTCGATCTCCTTTTCAATGAAATCACAGTGAGATTCACTTGCAATTTGAGCAATCATACGGCGTTCTTCATTTTGGGTTAACCCATAATCAACCAATTGATCTCGAATGCCATAATATCGAAATGGAACAATCAAATCATTGATGATGGCATCCCTAAGACGCAATTCATAAGGTACATTTTTGTCAAAGAGGCTAAACACATCCTGATTGTCCATGCGTTCCGGCGTTGCGGTGAGCCCTAGGAGGAATTCTGGTTCAAAATGTGAAATAATTTTCTTGTATGTTCCAGCGGCGGCATGATGACATTCATCGATGATAATGTAATCAAATTCGTCCTTCGAGAACAATGCAAGAGATTTATACATTGTAAGATTTGTTGCAAATACAAAATCCGCATCAAATTCTTTGCTTTCACCATTGAAAATACCATAACTTACAGTACTGCCAAATACATCCTGGAATGTCTCCAAAGATTTTTTTAAAATCGAACCTTCATGCACAATGTAAAGCAATCGCATTGGATTAAAGTTCAACGCATCAAAGGCAGCCAGATAGGTCTTTCCGCTCCCAGAAGCTGCAACGACAAGCGTTCGACTTGTCCCTACGGCACGATAGCGATTTAGCTCCTTCAATGCGCGCCTCTGCATAAAATTTGGTTTGATTTTACTGACAGAAAAATCATAATCCATATCCCAACGTTCAATCGCATAATTAAGTTTGTTGGAATATTGGTTTATGATATCGACATTCAAGCAATGCGTATTATCCCATTTATCCTCGAATTCAGACATCGCCTGACAATACGGATCCGAACCCAGATTGTCACGAACCACGACGTCCCATTCAATGTTCTTCAACAAAGCGTATCTTGTAATATTTGAGGAGCCTACGATCAATTCGCAACAATCATCGAATTCAAAAAGATACCCTTTGGTATGATACCCAAGGGTTGAATAATGTGCATCATGAAAACACTCGTAGTCTAAATGACATTCAAAATTCGTATATTTTTCCGCTATCAAGAAGAAGCTTTTAAGTGACTCTATATCAGTGAAATTTTGATAGGTAGATGTAATGATGCGCCCTCTACATCCGCGCTCGATCGCCGCCTCTATATCTTTATACAATAAAATCAAGCCAGCCTTTTTAATAAAGCTGACCGAAAAGTGAAAGGATTTGCAGTGGCGCAGATTATCCTTAATTTTTTCAAGAAAAGTTATTTCGGTATAGTTTGTGAGGAACTGATTTGCCATTATCACTTTCCATGGTTTAAATAGAATCTAAGCCCGTACCTAATATTAGAATACTTTACATTATATAGAGGTCCACGCTTCACATCAAGCGCATAATGTCTTATGATTTTTGTCCATGCTACTAAGTGAATTGTCTAAGCAAATCCCCAATCGACCTCACCCGGGGCTTAAAACTGCAAGCAAGGGCGATCACGAGCTGTTCTTCGGGACTCACGTAAATGGTGTTTCCGCTGTCCCCTATCGCTGCAAAGGCGCCGTTGCCGTTCTTATCGAGATTCCACCACAGATAACCTTACGAGTATTCTTTCCAATGGGCATGCTCCCGGGTGCTTTCCTTGATCCAAGAGGCTGACACAATTTGTTTTCCGTTATGCTTCCCTTCGCACAGACAGAGGTACCCGATTTTCACCATGTCGCGCAAACGCAGGGTCAAGCCCCATCCGGCAGTAGGCAGGCCCTGGGGATCAACGACCCAACCGCTACCCTGCTTCTCTTTCAGGAAGGCGATATGCTGTTCTTTGCCCGCAAGGACCGTTGGGGCAGGCGTACTGATACCAAGCGGGGTAAATAAACTCTCTGCGGCAAACTCCGTCACGGACTTTCAGGTTGCATTTTGAAGAACGCCGGATAGGATCTGTGCCCCGACCGTTGAATATTTAAAGTCGCCGATCTTCCCCTTCCCGCCCAGCAAATCCAAGGCGGCTTTGGTCCAGTCTTCGCTTCCGTAGACCTTCGTGTACGGTTCATGCTTATACTTGTAGGACGCCGTCATGGTTAGAATATTTTTCAGTGTGATCCGTTGGATGGTCTTCTCTCCACGCTTGATGCTATAGTTTGGAAAAAATTCCAATACCGCCTGATCCACGCTACGAATGTATCCTCGATCGATGGCGATACCGATGAGGATCGAAAAAATGCTTTTGGTTACGGACCAAATATGGATCGTATCACTGTCTTGATACCCGTTATAGTAGTGCTCATATAGGAGTTCCCCGTTTTTCTGTATCGCCAGTCCCGCAATATTGCTGTATGTTGACTCGATTTCTCGAATCAGTGCTTTGTCATTCATCCTATTGATTTCTCCTTGCTGTGCAACGGTTACGACGGTATATAAGCGATTGTATGACGATATAAAATGATATTCAACGACAGTTTTAAAACTTTTTTCAGCACAATGAAAATACCGCAACACTTTCGCATTGCGGTACAACTTCTTAGCTTTACTAAACCTTTACTCGTACAACTCCGTCCTTCGCAGATTCGTATACGGTTTACTGTTCCGCACCTTAGCAGACAGGGCCATGTCCACGTCGGCAAAGAAGAGACCTTCCCAGTCCGAAGCTTTAATCAAC
>DMYC01000398.1 GCA_003482695.1 Clostridiales bacterium UBA8960 | reverse complement strand
TGGTATTGCCGTTGCGCAGTTGGACAATCGCACGATTAAGCTCTTTGGGTACATCTTCATTATGTGACTGCGTTTCATTCGCCCATTGCTTGTATTTAGCGATATGTGCGTTAATTTCATCCAGCAAAGCCTGAGTTTCATCCACTTGCGCCGCAACCTTCTCAAAACTGTACTCGGTAGCCGTCTTTCGTTTCTTTTGTTCGGTTTTAGTTTTGATTTGATGATCCAAAACGCTCATCCCAAGGATTTCGTACACATTGGCATCATTAATGGCTTTTAGAGCCTTCAAATACCTCTTGTGTGTTAAGTCTACACTCACCAGTCGCGCACCGTGATGAGCTCTGAAATGCTTCGGAATGATGGTATGAAGATGATTATTGATGGGTTGACCATTCGTTTTAAAACCACTATGAAATATCGCGACCGTCTCTTCGTGAATAAGCTTGTTGATTGCATCGTCAGTGAGTTTTAGCTTATTGAAATCGGATACATAATTCAGCAGTTTTCGCATATTGCTTTCAAAAAGCAACTTCATCGTTAAGGTGTCAATCTCAAATGGATATGAAAATGTGGCGGACCATCCATAATTACTCGGACGACCATCTTTTTTGAGTTTTCTTGAAAGGTTAAATCCATCCGCTAGTCTTATAATATTGATGGCACTGCTCTTGTTTGTCAATTCTTGTATCGTCTGGTTCTTGTGCTTTCCGCTTTGACTCTTCAAATATTGATAGTAAGACAAAAACCCATCTCGTCCATTTTTTAGCGATTCAGCTGTAATCGTCCAGTTTTTGAGGCTTCTCATAGACTAAATGGCTTCCAGGTAATTTTCGGTTTTTCGTTGGGCGAATCAATTTTTAGCGCGGAAGAGCCATCTTTTCTTGTTTGGCAAAGTTTCATCAATGCCTCTATGTCAATATTTTGACCAGTATCAGCCAAAAATTGCTGGCATCCGATTATGATGTGCGCTAGTATCGCCCATGTCATAGCATCTGGATGCATCAGTAGAGGCTTGATTTCGGTTCCATTCGGATTCGCTTTTTTGATAAGCGCTTCTATTGAAAACCTCTCTCCTGTACTGGTAGCAGCCAGTTTCAAAAAACACTGAGCCATTCCTTCCATTTCGGACTTGCTAAGTTTTTTCGCCTTGAGTATGTCTGTTAGTTTTTTAATCTCGTAGTGTGGTGTCATGTTATTCTCCTTGTCATTTCGACATTACCTTTATAACCGTGAGAACAAAAATGCCACGCTCATTGGGGATGAGCAATACCACAACAGAAATCAACCACCTGCCTCAATCACCCCTTATTCAAGATAGGAAAAGGGTATTACCTTTTCACGCGGTGCTCTACTCTTGCGAAAGACTGCCGCCTTGTCGAATCCGCTGAAAACCATTATTCGCACAACAAAAATAATCTTCCAATATTTAAGTTTACATACAGTATTTTGTTTAATGTAGCGTATGTATAAAATAACTATTTGTTATCTTTATACTGCCTAACGGCAAGGAGATTAANNTATATTGCCTAACGGCAAGGAGATTAAAGTGAAAAATTTTGAAGAAAAAAAATATGGATCTTCCATAACGCGATTACAAGTTGAAGTAGCAGAGCAATACGGCATGAAGACAAAAACAGCAATGATGTTTGGTTGGCACTTGTGTCAAGCACTTGAAAATAATGAATATCACCATTTTCAAGACGAAAAATGGTTTACTGAATTCCTTGAAATGAACAACATACGAAAATGAAGTAGCAACGGATTGCTGGAAAATCAAATGAATTTTGGTCGCTCATTCGAGCCATCCATTAAGACTCTTTTTTTAGGCGAAGTATCAAGAGTTCTACCCATTGGCTTTCCCCTATGTCAATCGGCGTATTCATTTCTCTCTTCTTTGGATTTTTCATCAAAGCACACTGACCCACGCACTCAAAAGTGTTGAAGTTGTGGCGCAAGTGTGTTTGAAAATCTGTCAGTCGAGATTAACGAATAAGCCTAACGACGAAGGAAACCTTTTTGGGGGTAGAACTCTTGATATTTCTGAAAAAAGAGAAATAAACGAGATTTCAAAACCACCTTCAACAAAGGAACCAATTTTTTAAATACAAGGAAATACAATGATTAAGATTTACATCACAGACCTGGCGGCATATAACAATGGGCACTTGATCGGCGAATGGATAGAGCTCCCAATGGATGAGGAAAAATTACAGGGGAAAATTACGGAGATTCTTTCAACAGGTGCGGAAGTCTGCGGCGATGGTGAGCACGAAGAGATTTTTATCACTGATTATGAGTCCGAGTTTATGCGTATCAATGAATACGATAGCATCAAAAAACTAAATGAGATCGCAGAAGCAGTCGAAGGGCTTGGCGAAAACGAGTTAAAAGCCATTCGGTTTTTGATGGATAATAATCTGGCCAATGACTTTGAGGAAGCTATCGAGCGTTATGAAGATGTCATTATTCATGAAAATGTGACAATGGAAGACATTGCGTATGACTTCATAAACGAGTGCTATGGGGTTGATTCATTGCCCTCAATCATCGCAAACAATATTGATTATGAAGCAATTGGGCGTGAGCTTGAAATGGACGGGCGGTATTTTGAAGTTGACTCAGATATTTTTGAATATCTGGGTTGATTTCAATCTACTACGGTTTTTCAGAACTGGCACCAAAACTGGCACCAGTGAGAAAATATTAAAATATTTGGAAGTTGTATGATTGGCTTTAAAGTTCGTATTTAAGGGGGTTTTCGGATGGTGGACCCTATCGGGTTCGAACCGACGACCTCGTCGCTGCCAGCGACGCGCTCTCCCAGCTGAGCTAAGGGCCCAAAAGA
>DMYC01000336.1 GCA_003482695.1 Clostridiales bacterium UBA8960 | reverse complement strand
TTTAGATCATGAGAGACATTGGTTACAAGTTGTATTTTCATGCGCTCTGCTTTCATCTGCTCTTCGAGACTATCGCTAAATCCTCGGTTGATGGCTTCATATGTTTTTCTGTTGCCTTTTACGAACCAGTAGATGATAAACATTTCCACCAATGGCGGCAAAATAAAAAGCGGTGGTACCCAAAATAAAATGAATGTCATCAGCACCAGCATAAAACTTAACACGATGAATGCCATTTGTCTTTTAAAAAGCTGCTGCGTCAATTGATTGCTTTTGAAGGCTCTTCCATCAAAGATGCTTTTAAAAAAGTCGATTATGCTGTAGAAAAATTTAAAGACGATGCTACCGGTAAGCAATGTTTTCGCCTTTATGCGCCTTACATATGAAAGATAGACAAACCCTGAAACGACTAAAAAAATAAAGGTAATCGTTCCGACAGCGATCATCGAGAGTGACACTTGTGTCAATAAAAACGCTCTATAACTGTAGAAATTGTTCATACCAAGCACCCAAAACATGCCACAAATCATGTATAAGACCAGAAATAGATCAGACGGGATTTTGTCGATTGCACTTAAGTTTAAGGGGCTATTTTTGTGTGTTCGGCCAACGGTCACAGTCAGGTATATCAGCAATAACAATGTTCCAAGGGAAATACCGGCTAACGCCCATGCGATTGGAACGGTCTTTGAACGCTGTAAATCCCAGTTTTTCTGTGCGTTTTCTAGATGTTCTGGTGTAAAGGCAATGTAGCCTTCGACATTGGCATCCAAAAATATTTGATAATACGGATAATTTTCGTTGGTGCTGTAGCGCCACCTACTGTCTTTAAGTGTAAACAGCTCACCTTTGTATCGGCTGAAGAAAGCAACGTCTCTCGAGGCTAAATTTGTACTGACGTCAGCGCCATCAGTGAAGTAGTAATAGTAACCTTCGCCAAGAGTTTCATCGATGCCAACAATGGCATTTGACACTTCATTGATGGCTGACCTCGCATCGCCTTCTAAAAAAGAAAGGCTCTCTGTATAATGCTCCGTCAATACCGTTTCCAGACCATAGTCAGTCACATCTAGGTATTGTAGTAGGATTATGGCTGCTGTCAATGCAATCGCAATTGATAAAAATGCAGCGGCTTTTAATGTAAAAGTGTAACTAATGCTTCTCAATTTTGTAACCAATGCCCCACACCACCTTCAAATAGTTTGGCTCTTTAGGATTGATTTCGATTTTCTCACGGATTCTTCTGATGTGTACCATCACTGTGTTTTCCACGGCGTATGGCGCTTCATTCCAAACATTTTCATAAATTCTATCCGCTGAAAAGACAACGCCAGCATTGCGCATCAAAAATTCCAAAATCTTAAGTTCTTTTGCCGTCAGTTTGATCTGTTCTCCATCAACCGTAAGTTGCATCGCATCAAGATCCAGCTTCAGACCGCCACTTATCAATGCGTTTTCCTTATTGATGCACGACAAATTCCCTAACTGTAGATATCTTCTGAGTTGACTTTTCACACGCGCCACGAGTTCTTGTGAACTAAATGGCTTTGTCACATAGTCATCAGCACCCATGGATAAACCGAGTACCTTATCAGAATCCTCTGATTTAGCAGATAGAATGATGATTGGAATGTTTTTTTGTTCACGTACCTTTAACGTCGTTGATAAACCATCCAGCTTAGGCATCATAACATCCATCAAAATGAGATGGACCGTTTCGCTCATAAGTACATCAAGCGCTTCATAACCATTGTGAGCCTTGATGACTTGATACCCTTCGAGTGTCAATAACCTTTCAATCGCCTTCGCAATTTCAAGATCATCGTCTACTACTAAAATGCGTGCATGATCCATCGATTAACCGTCCTTTCGAGTCTTACTATTAATTTATCGCATCTATCTTACATGAAACTCGATGAATTTCTTACATTTTTCTTAATTTCTGTTCTCTCCGATTTCATAACAGACACGGTCGTAGAATCTTTCATCTATTTTAGAATGATTTTTAAGGTGCTGTGTCTTCACCATCCCAAGTTTTTTCATAATGGCTTCTGATGCGAAATTTTCAGCATTGCATCCAGTGACAATCTTATTTAGCTTTAGCGCAACAAATGCGTAGCGCAAAACTTCAGACGCCGCTTCAGTCACGTAGCCTCTCCCCCAAAAATCCTCAAGGATAAAATAACCCAGCTCAGCCTCACCACCACCGAGCATAGTGAATCCGATTTCCCCTACATATACACCGGTTTCCTTCTCGAGCATCGCAAAGAAATATTTCATCCGGTTCTCAGCATGTGCTTCATCTATGGCAACCTTTNNCCCTACATATATACCGGTTTCCTTCTCAATCATCGCAAAGAAATACTTCATCCGGTTCTCAGATTGTGCCTCATCTATGGCAACCTTTAAATTATCCGACGCTTTCGCAATGTCAGGCGCATACAAATCCTGTATGAAATACATGACCTTGTGGTTTGATAACAGTTTAAACAACCCTTGTAAATCATCTTCAATATGATCGCGAATTATAAGCCGTTGTGTTTCGAGTTTTATCATTGAACCTCCATTTAAAGTCAACTTTCATTAACTTGTCTACGTTCTAAGAGTTCTCGCAGCCTCAGTTTCGAGCACTCTGTGTTATCTGAGTGGACATGCCTAACCTCGCTTACTTCGACTGTTGCCACTCTCTCTTCAAAATTGAGTATATCCCTAATGTGCAGAATAGATTGTTCTTAAAGTCCTCGTCCCTTAACGCCCCTTCATACACCATATTGCACTTTTTCATGACTTCTCCAGAAGCAGGATTAAGAACGTCATATTTCGCGAAAATCCTATTTACTCCAATTTCTGAAAAAAGGAAATCAATAACCATTTGAAGCGCTTCAGTTGCAATCCCTTTATTCCAAAACTTGCTACCAATACAATAGCCAATTTCACATGCACTGTTTTCTTTCTCATACTGAACAACCGTTATATTTCCGATCACTTCACCAACTTCTATAACTTCAATTGCCCAGTTAAACGTGTTCGGTTGTTCATAAGCTGCGATCCATTTGTTGATAATCCCTTCAGTCACTTGACTGTCTTCATGTGTATTCCAAGATAAAAACTCCGTCACTTTCGAGTCACTGCCACAATTCTTTCAAAGCAAATCTTAAATCTGTTTAATTTACTTGCTTCTCAGTTTCCGATAACGTTTAGCCGTTTCCGTCGCGAAGTGATGGAAATGTTGTGTTATAAGACGTTAATGATATTATTTTA
>DMYC01000006.1 GCA_003482695.1 Clostridiales bacterium UBA8960 | reverse complement strand
GCATATTTACACGCTTCCAATAAAATGATGCGTCCGAGCTGAACAATCAACTGCTTTTTCTCTGCAATAGAGATGAACTCAAGGGGTGAAATCAGTCCCAAATGTTTAGAGTTAAATCTTGCTAGGGATTCTGTTCCGACGATTTCTTTTGTGCCAAGCGCATATTGGGGCTGGTAGAGCAAATAAAGTCTATCTGTGTCCTTGCCATCGATTAGATCTCTTAACTCGCTTTCAATCAGTGATTCGCGATAAAATGCCTCCTCAATCTCTCTATTGTAAATCACTTGGTGTTTGTCATTTGACAGTTTAAGATGGTCCATGGAAATCAGACATTTTCTCAAGACATCATTCGCATTGCAGTTTAGGTCTTTCGAAGAGATGATAGCAATATGCATACCAATACTCTTTTTTCCTTCGGAATGCTTGAATGGCTCGTTGAAAGCGTTTGTGATCAACGCAATCATTTCATGGATCTTTATCGTATGGATTTGGGTATCTTGAACTAAAATGAATCGATCTGCCGTTAACCTATACATTTCGATCTGATTTGGCAAGTGGCTTTTTAATCGTGCTGAAATTTGTCTTAGAACTTCATCTCCAATTTGATAACCTGAAGTCATGTTAATCAGTTTGAAGTTGACGCAATTGATAAAATAGACGTTTTTTTTAATATGTAAGTTCTTATCGATAGCGCGTTTGATATCCCAACTGGTTTTAAAATAGTCCGAGTTAGGCAAATCTGTCAACGCATCAAAATAAGCGAGTTTGTAAACGTCGCCACTTTTTTTTCCCAATGAAGTGAGGCTAAAGAATAAAATGCTCACGATCAAAATAAGTGCGATGCTTCCCCAAAATGTTATTTGTGTAGTCATGTCATTGTGGTTCGACAAAGAGAATTTGCCTAACTCACCATGGTAGTCTATGGTTCGTATGAGGTGACTTGTTTGAACCATATAATCGTTGATCATTTGAATCACAAACCATGCAAGAAGCAAAAAAATCAAAGTAGTCGTGGCGATGGGTATAAGAAAATGGGTTTTGCTTTTTAAGAATTTATGCTCTTTTCCGTTCATCATGTAGACTCCTTATCGTATCAAAAAAACAAAAAAACCAATCTTAAGAGTTGTCTTAAAATTGGTTTTACTTCTGACCAGCATGCTTTTCTTCCGTCCAACCATAATGCTATGAATTTCATCCTGATTATATAATGCCCTCTTTTTACAAGCAATAGAAAAATCTGTTTATTAAGAAATGTTATAATTTTATGATCGCTTGACAGACGTCATTCTCAAAATCTAAAACGACATGGCTAAGAACAAAATCATGATTTCCTTCCAGATGATCAAGGAAGTCTTGATGCATGAACTTAGCATCGCGGTCATAAAGACCTTTTAGGATTTGGATGGCTTCATCACCAAAACTACTGATTAAATAGTTTTCATAATCGGACTTAAACCCTTGAATGACGATGTGAAACGCGTCTGAATGTACTTTTATGTAAATATTCTGAGGCCCTTTGCCATTCTTTTTTTTGACGATGGCCGTAGTCGCTTTTAGGACATTTCGCTTAAACTCGTTGGTTAGTTGCATGTCATACCGCCTTTATTAAGATAATGCTTATAGATGTCGAGTCATATATCAGAAATGCTGATAAATAATTAGTAAAATTATACCATTATTTCTTTTAATTTACCATAACGCTTTCGTGACGAATCATTAGAATTTGATTAGAAGATTGGGCTGATTACAATCACAGTAAACCGTTACAAAAGGATAACAATAAAAAGTGAAATTGTTATTGATTTAACTATCGTTAATGATGTATGATGTCATTGTGCTTACGAATTGAATATTTGGTTGGACAATGAGAATTATTTAAGGCTTGGCGTAAAACCAATCTTGCTGCAAAAACAGTGGGATTGGTTTTTATTTTTTGTTTAGGAGGGACTATGAAAAGTATTAGGATGAGATTGATTACATATTTCTCGATATTGATTGCGCTAGCTCTTGTTAGTATGAGCGCGGTTGCACTCTTTCAAGCATCTGATGCAATTGAAAGTGAAGCGATATCAGGAATGGACCGTTTGGCTGCCGAGGCAGCACTCACGACGACGACACGTATCGAAAAGCAGATGGTTGCGCTAGAAATGATTGCAAGACGCGCCGACATGGAATCGATGGATTGGAATGTCCAAAGGACGATACTCAACAATCAGATGAATCGAACAGAATTTTTGTCTTTTGCAGTCGTGGATTTAGAGGGAAATGCTAAGTTTAACGACGGTGCTGAGGCCAATGTTGTGGACCGTGCCTATTTTAAAACGGCACTTGAAGGAACAACCAACGTATCAGATGTCGTGATCAGCAGATTGACGAGCAACCCTGAAATCGTCTAAGCGACGCCTATTTTTAACGGGTCAAAAGTTGTAGGTGTTTTAATCGCAAGGCGTGATGGCTACGTTCTTTCCGATATTACAGACAGTTTAGGGTATGGCGCTTCAGGTTATGCATACATGATCAATGGAGACGGTATGGTTGTGGCGCATAAGGATAGAGAGCGCGTAAAGAATCAGCTCAATCCCATCGTTCAGGCTGAAACGGATCCTGCACTATTAGATGTTGCGAAACTCTTTAAGCGCATTCTCGAAGAAAAGTCCGGGATTAATCAATATACGTACAATAACAATAAGCTGGTTGCGGCTTATCAGCCTATTACAGGAAGCCACTGGACACTTGTCATCACAGCGAACGAGGCAGAAGTGCTTCACAGTATACCGAAGATTCGGATGAGCCTTTACATGATGACGCTGATGATCCTTTTAGTAAGCATCGCCGTCGTTTATTTTGTTGGAACAAACATGGCAAAACCGATTATAGGGATCAAACATCAAGCTGAAACCGTTGCGAACCTTGACTTAAGCAAGGACGTTCCAGAACAGTTCAGAAACAGAAAAGATGAAATCGGCAGTTTGGCCGTATCGCTTCAGAGCCTCATCAACAGTCTGAGAAGTATTATTATTGAAATCAAGAATTCGGCTGAGCATTTAACCTCTTCATCCGAAGAACTCACCGCATCGTCACAGCAGTCCGCTGTAATCACTGAAGATGTTGCAAAAGCCATCGATGAAATTGCGCATGGCGCATCAAACCAGGCGAGAAGCACCGAAGCTGGAACCGAACAAGGCATCGTTTTAGGCAAGAGCATAGAGAAGGATCAAGGGGAACTGAAAAAACTCAATGTGGCGTCTGATCGAGTGAGTGCACTTGTCAACGAGGGACTTATCGAAATAGAAAAACTCAATATGATCGCAGAAGAAAGCAGTACCGCATCAGAAACGGTTCATAAGGGCATTTTGATGACACATGCCTCGTCTCAACGCATCGAATCAGCGAGCCAAGTGATCGCAGCGATCGCCGACCAAACGAATTTACTCGCACTGAATGCGGCGATTGAAGCGGCAAGAGCGGGCGAACAAGGAAGAGGCTTTGCGGTTGTCGCTGAAGAGATTAGAAAGCTGGCTGAGCAATCAACGGCCTCTACTAAAACCATCGATGGCGTCGTAAAAGACCTTCAGGCAAACTCAAATGAATCTGTAAAAGTAATAGAAAAAGTTTTGGAAATCATGAAAACTCAAAATATGAGCGTACAGCAAACGCGTTCAAAATACCTTGAAATCTCTGAGGCGATGAAAAGCGCTGAAGCCGCTGTTAGGGGACTAAACAGTTCAAGTCAAGAAATGGACGAAATCAAATCCGAAATACTTGATGCGCTACAAAATCTCGCGGCAATCGCTGAAGAAAATTCAGCGGCTACGCAGGAAGTATCGGCATCGATGGAAGAACAAATGTCGTCTATTGAAAATCTGGCATCAGCAAGTGAAGGGTTATCAGAGCTCGCCGTCAACCTTCAAAACATCACTTTAAAATTCTCGACGTAAATGCTTGTGTCAACATAAAGAAAGTTGGTAGATATGAAAAGTGACGTATTTATTGAAACACTAAAACACGAACACGCATTTGATGCCCTTGTGACTTTCCTAGACGTGAACCCAATAGGGAATTTGCTCCTTGATGGCGGTTTAAAGGTCGTTTACCTCAATAAAAAAGTCAGTTCCTATTTTAGTGGCGATTTTGATGAAACAGAACGTCAATTCGGCAATATTTTCAAATGCGAAAACGCATACCATGAGGATGCACCATGCGGATCGATAAAACAGTGTGGCAACTGCTCGATTAGGTCCAGTGCTTTAAAGGCACAAACGGATAAACAGATCGTAGAAAATGTTCAAGTCATTAAAACCTTTGTAGGTGAAAATGTGAAAAAGACACATTGGTTCAGTATGACGTTCACACCGATTTTACTGGATTCGAAAGACTATGTATGGGTCTCGATTACAGATTTATCAGCCATGATGGATTATAAAGTGGACAAATACCTAAACCAATCTGCACTTGAAGATGAGATTTTAATATCAAAAGGCAATTTTCATGAAAATGTGCTCAACTTTTTAGAAAAAAACATCGATAAAGGTGCGTGTTTTGGTCTTTTTTTAGTCACGTGCGGCGTATCGTCAAAAGAGCGCGGAACCTTCGAAAGACTTTGGCTTAACAAACAACTTGAATCTTACCACCAAATGTTGATTAGAAAAGTGGATAAAAAAGAGATTGTAGGTCGTTATGATGCGAATCAGTATTTAATTTTCATTCCATCTAAGAATGATGAGATGCTTCAGAAAAGGCTATTGATGCTTAAAAGTGAACTTGAAGCCTTTGAGAAGCAAATCACTTTTGAATCATACGCATTTTTCACCTATAAATCGCTGTTGGTGAAATCAGGCGTGGATGTCCACAGACAATCAACCAATCAGTTGCATGTCGAGTATTTCAAACTATTGTCAACACTGGAAAACTTAAATCCCAATGCACATTTCCAGGTGGAAATATAACGTGTTAAGAAAAAAGCGAAAAGACCGGTAGAAATCTACCGGTCCTTCATTTTGGGGGAGTTAAATAAATGAGCTTTATCTTTGGGGGATGTATTCAGTATAGTAAATAATTGTTAACACCAAATCAACAGAATGTTATGAAATGAAAAGAAAGTGTTAACGAATATAAAAACATCTTATGATATAATGAATCAAAGTATTTTTGAAAGGATCTCAAAAGATGAACATACAAATATTTGGTAAGAAAAAGTGTTTTGACACACAAAAAGCCGAGCGTTATTTTAAAGAAAGACGCATCAAATATCAATCCATCGATTTGATCAGCAAAGGCATGAGCAAAGGCGAACTTGAGAGTGTGTCAAGAGCGGTAGGACTTAAAAATATGATTGATGCATCGAGTCCGCTTTATAAAGAAAAAAATCTAGATCGCATCACGACGCCAAACCTGATTCAAGAAATCTTGATGGCGTATCCAAAACTCATCAAAACGTCTGTCGTAAGAAATGGACAAAAGGCAACAGTTGGCTATGAGCCAGACGTATGGGCGTCTTGGGAATAAGATGAAATTAAGGCTACTTGATCTCTTTAAAGAGTTCATAAGCCTTTTTTTTGGCCTCAATGAGAATCTCCTCACCTAAAGGTGTAATCCCATAATACTTTCTGATTTTACCGTCCACCGTCCGATCTTCTTTGACTAAAAGGCCTTTGGACGCCATGCTGTGTAGTAGCGGATAAAGCGTTCCTGGACTCATGTCATAACCGTGTTCTTCGAGTTCTTCTATCATCCATGAGCCATAAAAAGGCTCTTTTTTTGCATGATGCAGTATGTGTATTTGAATAAAACCTAAAAAAAACTTTCTTAAAATTTGCTCTTGCATAATGGACACTCCTCTTATATAATTTATGTATCGAAACTCGATATCAGATGTAGATATCTACTATTGATATTAGTATAGCATTCCTATTTTTTATTTTCAAGTCAAAAAAGAGAGGGTTTTATATGGATACGACAAAAACAGTGGACGAACACAAACACACAAAGTGGCGCACATTCCTTAAAGATGTGTTTATCTGCTCACTTGGTGCATATGGAGGGCCAGAAGCGCATTATGGCGTCTTCACAGATCAAATGGTGACGAAAAAAAAATACCTGAATGAAGAAGAACTCGTTGAACTTATTGCACTTTGTAGCATTTTACCTGGGCCTTCAAGCACTCAGACGATCGTCTCCATAGGGTACAAGATCGGGGGGCCATTGTTGGCATTCTTAACGATGATGGTTTGGGCTTTACCAGTTTTAACGTTCATGACGATACTATCATTTATGTATGTATTTCTTGAAAAGTTGAATTTATCTCAAGAGGGACTTCGCCTAATCGGTCCGATGGCTGTTGGGTTTATCGTCGTTGCGGCAGTCAACATCAGTAAGAAAGTCGCGACGGATAAAATGACCTTTTTGCTTTTGCTATTTGGCGCCGTCTCGACTTATCTTGTTCGAGAACCGTGGGTGTTTCCTTCGGTCTTGGTAATAGGTGGCTTTGTCAGTGTGATCATGTCAAGCGAGAAGAATTTGTGGAATCGAGTCAAACTTAATCCGCCATGGATTTATATAATTGCCTTTTCGATATTTGCTTTTGGAAGTCTTGCACTTATTTTTATCTTTGATGAAAGATTGATTCACCTCTTTGAAAGTTTTTATAGGTATGGGTACCTCGTATTCGGTGGGGGTCAAGTGGTGGTTCCCGTCATGTACAGTGAACTTGTTGAAGTCAATGCGTATATGACGAACTCGGAGTTCTTGACGGGATATGGACTTGTGCAAGGGCTTCCGGGGCCGATGTTCAGCTTTAGCGCATACGC
>DMYC01000242.1 GCA_003482695.1 Clostridiales bacterium UBA8960 | reverse complement strand
CGATACGGTAGCCATTTCACCGCAACAGCTGGCAAAAACAGCGGGTTTTGAGGTTCCAGATGACATAAAGTTCATTTTTGTCGAAGGTGATCAAATTGGTAAAGGACATTTCTTCTCATATGAAAAGTTGACGACTTTATTTGCAATGTATAAATATAGTGGGTTTGACCAAGCACTGAGCATGATGAAAGCCGTGTTCAATACGATGGGAAAAGGCCATTCATGCGGAATCTACTCATTTAATGACGAACATATTCATAGACTTGCTATGGCAGCGCCTGTGAGTAGAATCATGGTTAGACAGCCACAATCAAAAGCGAATGCCGGCTCATTTACGAATGGCATGCCTATGACATCGAGTTTAGGTTGTGGAACTTGGGGTGGTAATATTATCTCAGAAAACGTAAACTTAAAGCATTATATGAATGTGACTTGGGTTTCAAGACCAATTCCGGAAGATAGGCCTACACTTGAAGAATTGTTCGGTGAGTTTTATAATCCAGAATTAGAAGCATAGTTCACACGTCGAAAGATTATGGAGGAGAAATGAAAAAAATCGTTTCACGTCAGTTAGTTGATTATTTAGAGCGAAGAGGTGTCAAACATGTATTCGGTCTTTGCGGTCACACAGTCATAGAAATGTTGGATGCACTTAAAGAATCAAGTTTGCATTATATTTCTGTTAGACATGAGCAAATCGCAGCACATGCAGCGGACGGCTATGCAAGAGTCACTAAAAAAGCAAGTGTTGTTTTATGTCACTTAGGTCCAGGTCTTACCAATGCATTGACAGGGGTCGCAAATGCAGCACTGGACTCGATACCTATGGTTGTTATCGCAGGTGATGTGCCTAGCTACTATTATGGTAAGCATCCACATCAAGAAGTGAATTTGCACTGTGATGGCTCTCAGTACGACATCTATAAGCCAATTGTAAAGCGTGCTTATCGCATTGACAAACCAGAGCTTTTTCCAGAAATTTTAGACAAAGCATTTAGACTCGCTGAATCTGGCCGTCCAGGAGCCGTGTTAATATCGGTTCCGATGGATATGTTTTCAAGAGAAATAGAGGATTATTTATTTGCTAGAACATACGTTGATTCAAAACAAACCATTAGCCCAACGCTAGATGACGAAACAGCGATGGATATCGCAAAAATGCTGGTTGAAGCAGAAAACCCAGTGATCCATGTGGGCGGACAAATCATTTATTCTGATGCCTCCTCTGAGTTGACCGAACTCGTTGAGTTCTTGGATATACCTGTGACCAGAACGCTTATGGGTCAGGGGGCGATTCCGGATAATCATCCACTTCATGTAGGAATGACGGGTTTTTGGGGTCTTGAGTATGTGAATCAGATTTCATCAAATGCTGATGTCGTACTCGGTGTTGGAACACGATTTGCTGAAGCGGACAGCAGTTCATGGTATAAAGGCGTTACATTTAATCCGGAAAAATCTAAATTTATTCAAATTGATCTTGAACCTGCTGAAATCGGCAGAAACTTCCCAGTTGTCATCGGCGCAGTCGCGAGTCCAAAAAAAGCGCTTAAAGCCATCTTGAAAGCCGCAAAAGTAATTGCACCAAATGGAATCAAGCGTGATGCGTTGAAAGAAAAAATCAAGTCTAACAAGGATGCGTTTAAAGCTAATAATTTGGATATTTCAAATGATTCACGATTTCCTATGACGCCTCAAAGAATCTTGCGTGATGTAAGAGCGTTATTCCCGCACGATGGCATCATCGCCACAGATGTGGGTTGGAATAAGAATGGTGTCGGACAACAGTTCGAAATATCCATTCCTGGAACAATTCTACACCCAGGTGGTCTTGCAACGATGGGATTTGGCCCAGCTGCTATACTCGGTGCAAAGCTGGCGGCACCAGATAAAAAAGTCATCACTCTTGTGGGTGATGGCGGATTTGGAACGAACCCTTCGGTGATTGCAACAGCGGTGGAGCAAAACATTCCAGTAATCTGGGTGGTTATGAACAACGGAGCATTTGGTACGATCGCAGGGCTTGAAGCAGCGCATTACGACCACTCATTTGGCACATTGTTCAAAAAGCCCGATGGAAGTGCATATAATCCAGAATGGTCAGTTATTGCTACAGGTTATGGCATTAAAAGTAAGAAAGTGACTTCAGCTGATGAGTTTGCTGAAATATTTAAGGAGGCACTGGAGTCAAATGAGCCATATTTGATTGATGTTCCAATGGAGAACATCCCAGTACCAACCGATGGCATTTGGAACATCAATGACATCTATACACCTAAGGACAATATTGTTGAAGGTGTTCTAACAGAAGGCGAAGCTTTAAAATCGAAACATGTCAGCACGAAATAATTATTCTATCAACTGAGGTTGATTTTATAATCAACCTCAGTTGATCAATCGGGGGATCCAAATGAAAGTTCTAAAATGGATTGATGAACATTTTGAAGAATATCTACTGGTGTTTCTATTGGTTATGATCGCTTGTGTGATGATGCTTCAAATTATAATGAGATATGTTTTTAAAGCGTCACTGTCTTGGGCTGAAGAGTTAACGCGGTACTGCTTTGTATGGTCGGTTTTTTTAAGTATAAGCTTTTCCATTAAGAAAGGGTCAATGCTTAAGATCGATGCAATCACCTCTTTGATGCCTAAAAAAATGCAAAAAGTGTTAAGTATTTTGGTTGAAATAATTGTGTTCATTTTCTTGTTGATTTTGCTCATCAACTCGAAAGAAGTCATCACAAGATTGATTAAAAGCGGTCAGACGAGCCCTGCGATGGAACTCCCGATGTATTACGTCTATGCAGCATCGATTGTTGGATTTTCACTTGGTGTCATCCGCAGCATTCAATCCATTGTCAAGTCAACGATCAAACTATTCAAAGACAAGTCAAATCAATTGGGGGTATCTTAATGATAGGTCCAATCATGTTGGTTTTTTTAGCTGGATTGATTTTAGGCATTCCCATCGCGATTGTATTGGGTCTCGTCTCAATATTGCCCTCTATTATAGACCCGACGTTTGCTGCGAATATTCAGTATGTTATTAGAGGGATTGTAACGGGTTCAGATAGTACGCCTATATTAGCGATACCACTATTTATCCTGTCAGGTGCTTTGATGGCTAAAGGTGGCATTTCTAAGCGACTGTTTGATGTATTTGCTTATATAGTTGGAAAGAGAACCGCTGGAATACCGATAGCTGTTATCATAACGTGTTTATTCTATGGTGCGATTTCGGGTTCAGGTATAGCAACGACTGCTGCAGTCGGAGGCATGACGATTCCGATATTGATATCACTAGGATATGATAAAGTGTTCAGTGCCGCCATGGTTGCCACTGCTGGTAGCTTAGGCGTCATCATACCTCCGAGTATCCCGTTCATCATGTACGGTTTGACGACGGGGACATCAGTAGGTGCACTTTTTACTGCTGGAATTCTGCCAGGGATATTGATCGCATTCTCGCTTATGATATATGCCTATATTTATTGCAAAATCAAAGGTGAGGACAGGGAAAAAATAGACAAAAACCTAAACGAGCTTAGGTCAAAAGGGTTTTTTAGAGTTCTAAGAGAAAGCTTTTGGGCACTGTTATCACCAATCATTATTTTAGGTGGCATCTACAGTGGCATCGTCACACCAACTGAAGCCGCTTGTGTTTCTGTATTTTATGCTCTGATTGTGTGTCTATTGATATATAAAACCATTAAAGTGCAAGATATATTCAAGATATTATCGGAAACGGTTAATTCTTATGGCCCTTTGATTTTACTGATCGCACTTGCAACTGTTTTTGGAAGGGTCTTAACACTGCTAAGAGCGCCGCTAATGATCGGTGAATTCTTGACAGGTACGTTTTCATCGGCGATTACGTTGCTACTCGCCATAAATGTCGTATTCTTCATTTTAGGTATGTTCCTTGACGTAGGACCTGCAATCGTTATATTGGCACCAATATTACTCCCAGCAGTAACTGCTGTTGGCATCAATCCGATCCATTTTGGTATCATCATGACCGTGAATTTGGCAATCGGAATGGTTACACCACCGTTCGGGGTAAACTTGTTCGTTGCGAGTCCCATGGTTCAGACGCCTGTTATGGAGCTGGGGAAAAAAGCGATACCGTTTATCATATTTTTCGCAATTGCGTTGTTCATTATCACATTTGTGCCTGCAGTCAGTCTAATACTGCTGTAGTTTACAATAAAACTAAGGGGGAAATGAAAATGAAAAAGATGCTCAGTTTATTGCTCGTACTCGTATTATCAATTAGTATGGTAGCTTGTAACAGCAACGATTCGAACACAACAAGTACAACACAGGCAGCAAACAATCAAGCAACTGAAACCGCGACAAATGCACCTGCAGAGTCAATTACACTTCAAATCGCATGTAGTGCGAGTGATACAAGCCCAGGTGCAGTCACTGCATTCAAAGTGGCGGAATTGATTCAGCAAAAATCGGGTGGTTCAATTAAAGTGGATGTGTATCCTAATGCACAACTTGGTGGCGACAGAGAGTTGATTGAATCGACTCAAGCGGGCAGTCTTGCTATGACGACACTTACAACTGCACCGATGGTCAGCTTTATACCTGAGCTTGCTGTATTCGATATGCCAGTTGCTTTAACAGATCTAGATGTAGCATACGAAGTGGTTAATGGCGCATTTGGCGATTTAATCAAAGAAAAATATGAAGGTGCAGGATTCAAGCTCTTGATGATCGTACCGGACAGTTTTAGAATCATGAGTTCAAACGTTGATATTAAAAAGTTTGAAGACTTTAAAGGCATTGACATCAGAACAATGGAAAACAAATACCATATGGCATTTTGGAAAAACCTAGGTGCAAATCCGACACCTCTTGCATTTGGTGAACTCTATATTGCACTTCAACAAGGTTTGGTAAAAGCTCAGGAAAACCCATATGCAACGATCGTAGCATCAAAACTATATGAGCAACAGAAATACATCGTCAACACGAATCATATTATGTTCCTAAGTACAACTGTTATGAACAAGGATGTGTACGATGGTTTGTCAGCTGAGCACAAAGCTGTAATCGACGAAGCTTTTGCAGAAGCAACAGAGTTTGCATTCGCTGAAGGCAGTAGACAGGCAGGTGTTGCATTACAAGCGTTAAAAGATGCAGGTCTTGAAATTATCGACTTACCTGCTGCTGAATATGCCAAAGTGCAAGAAGCAGCAAAACCCGTTTATGAAATGATCAAAAATGATATTGGTCCTGAATTGGTTGATGCGTTGCTAAAAGCGCTCGATGACGCGAAGTAATCACCATGAATCTTAACAAGTTTAAACCTTATCCTGGATTTGAGTTGCTATGGAACCTGCATATGGATCAAAATCCAAGTGGAGATGGCGAACAGAATCGTGCTTTCTTACAAGAGTTAAAAACTTTGTTTAACTTTAATTGCCCAGAGAACATTGCGGTCTATGACCGCAGTGTTCCGGGTATTAATGGTGCGCCAAATGTGAATATACGTGTTTATGAACCTAAGGATTCAGAAATTCTCCCTGTAATAATCAATATTCATGGTGGCGGCTTTGTATCAGGAGGGTTAAATAACGATGATAACAGAATCGTTAGGTTGATGAAATATGTCAAATGTAAAGTGATATCTGTGGACTACAGGTTAGCGCCAGAGCACGTTTTTCCATCTGCTTTGGAAGATTGTTATGCAGTGCTTAAACATGTATATGAAAACGAAGAAGTCTATGGAATTGATAAAAATCGAATCGCAGTAATCGGAACGAGTGCTGGCGGTTGTTTAGCGGCAGGGCTTTGTCTTTATGCGAGAGATCACCATGGACCAATTGTGACATTTCAGATCTTAAATTATCCAACACTTGATTACTTATCCAGCACAGTATCCGCTCTTCAATATTTCGATGACAACCCTTTGCTCCACGGTAGAAACATGTCAGGTGTATGGAAAATGTATTTGGGTGGATTTGATGGTACACAGCCTTCTTATTATGCTGTTCCAAGTTTGGCACGTGATTTATCCGGTTTGCCTCCAACGTATATTGTATCTTGTGAATATGATCCGTTGAGAGATGAAAGTATAGAATACGCCAGACGGCTACTTTCTTTTGCTGTTCAGACACAGCTCGTGGTCATTCCTGGTGTTCCTCATGGTTATGATTTAATACAGTCTGACTTGACGGAATGGTCGGTGCAAGGCATCGCAATCGCTTTAAATAAACATTTTAGTTCTAATACTTAAGGAGGACCTCTTGATAACAGTAAATACTAAATTAGTTGGCTTATTGGGGTATCCATTAACGTTTACTTTTTCTCCAACTATGCATAATGCAACATTTAATGAGTTGGGGCTTGACCATTATTACTTCCCGATTGAAGTGGGTAAAGATGGCTTGGAAGCGGTGCTTAATGGACTACGCCACATGAATTTCATCGGATGTAATGTCACTAAACCGAACAAAGTGCGCGTCATGAGATACTTGGATGAAGTGGATGATCTCGCTAGTAAAATTGGCGCAGTGAACACCATTAAAATAGAAAATGGAAAAATGAAGGGTTACAATACCGATGGTGAAGGGTATGTTGCATCATTAAAAACCTTAATCGGCGATGTCAAAGGTAAAACGTTTACTTTGCTCGGCGCTGGTGGTGCGGGTAGAGCCATCGCATTTACACTTGCGAATCATGGCGCAGAAAAAATTTATTTATTCGACAAGGTTGTCGAATGTGGACAGAAAGTTGTCAGCGAAGTTAATTCAAGTATTTCACATTGCTCAGATTATATCTTTATGAGTGAGGAAAATCTTAAACAAGCCATCGATGCTTCCGATGTCA
>DMYC01000386.1 GCA_003482695.1 Clostridiales bacterium UBA8960 | reverse complement strand
CCAGAGTAGAATGTCATTCCCGCCATTAAAGCGCCTTCTACACACGCCTCATTGCCTTGAAGAAACTTGACTTTTCTAGCCATTATTCTTTACCTCCTCAATCGGACCTAAAAAAATTGCAAAATCCGGACATCTCATTTGACACAAGCCGCACTTAATACAGTTTTCTCTGTCGAGCATCGTTACTTTACCATTTTCGTTAAAACCCAATACCTTCTTAGGACAAAATGCGATACATATACCGCAACCTTTACACCACGATTCGTTGATGTGTATGGTTAAATTTTCTTTTGAATCAGCCATTGGAAATCCTCCTTTACTCACATTTTAATCATATCATAGCAACAATGTTTTGCAAGGATTATTTCATTTTGACAGAAAATATTTATAATTTGCAATTTTGCTTTCAAACTGTATGGATGACTTTTCGTATTACAGTATACAATCACTGTTTCGACTGCCCTTTACACGGCTTGCTAAAAAAGCTTGAAATAGACTTGCAACACGCATAATATCTATCTTCCAGCCACTCCATTCCATGCGAAAAAGAAGCCATTTCCACCTCGGAAAAGTCGTTTAGTTTCGTCATTCCCTCGTGTAGATAGAAACTTTGCTCAGTCAAATTGCCTTCAAAAATGACGCGTTCGCCGCCATGAATTTCAATACTGTTCAGGGAGGCTCTTAAGAGCCCGTCACCCAACTTTAAATTTCTTTCTGACGGCTTGATATAAACCAGTTTCACAAGTGCCGTGTCAACGGATAAGAACGTATAAAGGCAAAGCCCTATTGTGTTGTCACCATCTATGACGACAAAAGAATGCATTTTCTCATAATCAAGGGCACTATAATCAAACGCAGAAATTTCCACGTCGTTTAGCACCTGCGTCAAGTGTACCAAAGAACTATACTTAAGTGGTCTGAACTCAATCATTTGAAACCTCCTTAAATCCGTTAAATGCTTCAACTTCCGGTAAATCGCCCAGTGATTTGAACCCAAAACTCTTTAGAAAAACATCTGTTGTTCCATAAATTTGAGGCCTACCGATTTTCTCGAGCTTTCCCTTGATTTCCACGAGTTCCCGCTCGATCAGACTTTGAAGTGGCCCTTCTGAATTTACGCCACGGATCTGCTCGATATCGAGTTTAGTAATCGGTTGCTTATATGCGATGATGGCAAGCACTTCCAGCGCTGAATTCGACAAACCTTTGCTTTTGGAAGTTGCACACAGCTGTTCAACATAGGTGTAATTGTCTTTTAATGTACAATATTGATAATGCTTGTTTGTTTCAATAATCTGTATGCCTCTTTGTTCTTGCTTATATATAAGAATCATTTCATTCATGATTTTTTCCACTGTTTGAGGTTTTAAATCAATAATTTTTGCTATTTTATAGAGACTGAGCGGTTCTGCCCAAGCAAAAAGTAAAGATTCGATTATTGACTGATATTTAAGGTGTTCATGATCATCACCGACTAGCAACTTGTCCACATTTGCCTCCTACTCGTTATCTGTTGGTTCAATATAATCGCGCTTTTTTATGAGGATCTCATCAAAAAGAGCTTCTTGTATAATGCTTATCTCCTTGAGTTTCAAAAGTTCAAGCAGCGCTAAAAATGTGACGACAACTTCTTCTTTTGTTATAAATGTATCAAACAACGTGTTAAAAGAAAAAACCTCTTCGCTTTTCAACCGCTTTCTCAACTTCGATATTTTTTCTTCCACTGTAAAAGTGTCTCTTTTAATGCCTTTAAAATACTGTTTCCTCGTCTCGTCAAAACGATTCATTTTATGCATCAATCTTTTGACTGCGTCAACAAGTAGGCGTTCATCCATGGCATCATTGAGCATTTCCACAGGTACGTGTTTCACATATTTACTAAGATCATCCTGCTCTCTGAAAACCACCTCATCCAGTGTGCCTTCCGTCTCTCTAAGAGCAGTCGCAATCTCCTTAAAGCGTTTGTATTCAACGAGTCTCCTGACGAGTTCCTGCCTTGGATCTTCTGATGAATAATCATAGACTTCCAAATCCCCTTTATCCGGCAATAACATCTTTGACTTGATTTCAAGTAAAGTCGAGGCCATCACAATAAACTCGGAAGCAAGGTCCATATCAAGCGAAGCAATATCGTCAATCGCATCAATATACTGATTTGTGATACTTAATATTGGAATATCATAAATGTCAATCTCGTCTCTTGTTATCAAATGCAACAATAAATCCAGTGGACCCTCAAAGGCCTGCAGTTTAATCTCTATACTCATGAATCCTTCTCTCTACCCATTCGAGTTCTTCTCTTTTCGATAAATTTTTCAGATGCTCCCTTTCATACTTCAAAAGGTCTTTTAATACGCGTCCTAAACTCAGACCTTCATTTAGGCCAAGTTCGATTAAGTCAAGTCCGTTTATAAAAAGCTGTATTTCTCCTGCACCACCGACATACTTCTCAACAAGCCTTTTTATTTCAACTTCACCATGGTCTCTCATGCAAAAAAAAGCGAGTACCTCATTCGAAGCCAGAGAGAGTTGATTATAAAGCGTTTCGCTCGACAACCCCCTCGCCCATTCATCAATAATGGTTTGGCATGTTTTCACCTGCGCAGAAATGCTGCGAGAAGCGCCATTCCAGTAGGATAATTGCGTCGCGTACATCAATAGTAGAAAAACGGTCCCTTTATCAAAATGCCCAATCTTGTTTTCAAGCACCTCAAACTGTTTGAACCACGAATCAATATTTGAAACGGAAGTTGCATCCTTTCTTTGAAATAATCCCCATTCATAAATCTTGCGCAAGATCTCATTCCATTTTTGATGCGCCGCATAGCCAATGAGAATCTTTTTATAACGATTTTCAGAGCAGTCGTTATGCCAGCCTTCCTTTATCCCTTTATCAAATTGTGCTTTTGTACCCTTTTCAAAAGTCAAATCATGCATCACTTGATATTTGACTGCTCTAAGCATCCTTGTTGCATCTTCCCTAAAGGCGTTCGAATGCAAGACTCTGAGCTTCTTAAGCTCAATATCTTCAAAAAAATAGGGATGCGCCAAATCGACTAAAGCGCATTGCAGCTTATTCTGAATCACGATTGAATCGATGGCTTTTTCACTGAATTTCACATAACCGGTGTTAATCGTAAAATCCCGCCTTTTTAAATCGGTTTCCAGCGTGCCCTCCGATATTACTGGGAGCCCAGAAAAATCAGGGTAGTGTTCTTGCCTCATTTCAGCGAAGTCGACATGAGCCTTTCCAAATGCAATGGAAGTCGTGCCAAACTGTGAGGGTTTCATCGAATATCGCGATTTAAAATAATCGATGACCGTTTGGATGTCCCCATCAACAGCGATATCAAAATCGTCAGAAGATACGCCAAATAAAGCGTCTCTAACACACCCGCCCACAAAATAGAATGAAATTTTCAGCAAATCCTGAACGGAACTGAGTTCCGTTAGAAACCTCAGTAATTCATCTTTATCATCCATAAAATCGCCTCTAAACCATTATACATTCGCATTGCCATTTACACAATGCGTAAAAAAAGGGTTGCTACCTCCCATCCATTAGGAAGTTGCAACCCGCTTCGTCATTCTACAATTTCATAAATATATTTGACTTGATCCGGTTTTTTATTGCTCACAATAAAAGCGGACTTGACAATATTTTTCGCTTCTTCAACCTCTTCCAGATTCGTATGAAGCACACATAATATATCTCCAAAATTGATGTGGTCACCCATCTTCTTCT
The DNA here is from genome assembly GCA_003482695.1 of Clostridiales bacterium UBA8960. Taxonomy (GTDB): domain Bacteria; phylum Bacillota; class Clostridia; order Peptostreptococcales; family Acidaminobacteraceae; genus Fusibacter_C. The sequence goes on along the minus strand of DMYC01000386.1, from coordinate 3,541 downwards.
TAAGCGTAATACCCGCTGCAAAGTCTATGGTGTCTTCTTTCTTTCTTCGGCCTGCACCAAGCATCATCGCGGAAATACCAACTTTTTCAGAATCAAAACCCGATACGTAACCCTCAATATCAGACTTGACTTCAATATGATATTTCGACTGAGGCAATTTTTCTAAATGCGTCACAAACTCAGGATTTCCCCCTTGAATTTCTACGAATTTTTTGAAAAGTTCAATCGCTTCCCCGGACCTTATGATCTTTTCAAAGTGTTCTCTTGCCTCGCCTATCGTCTTAAATGCGCCACCTAGAACAGCCATATACGAAGCAATCGTCAGTGCAACTTCCGTCTCGTCCTCTGCACCATGCCCGCTAAGTACCTCGATGGCTTCTTTCACTTCATTGGCATTGCCAATCTCGTGCCCTAACGGTTGATCCATGTTTGTGATAACCGCCACTGTTTTCCGATTGAGTGAATTGCCTATTGCAACCATGGTCTTTGCAAGCTCACGTGCTTCATCTAAAGATTTCATAAACGCGCCAGAACCGACTTTGACATCAAGCACGATCGCATCCGTTCCGGCAGCGATTTTCTTACTCATAATCGAACTGGCAATAAGTGGTATACTGTCTATCGTACCCGTAACGTCTCTGAGTGCATACAACTTCTTGTCTGCTGGTGTTAAATTTCCAGATTGGCCAACAATCGCCATTTTATACTGATTGACATTTGCGATGAACTTTTCGTTAGTAAGTTCAACTTGAAAGCCTTCTATCGACTCCAGTTTATCAATCGTTCCACCGGTGTGTCCTAAACCACGACCCGACATTTTTGCCACAGGCACACCAAGTGATGCTACCAGTGGTATAACGATTAGACTGATTTTATCGCCAACGCCACCGGTTGAATGTTTATCGACCTTAATGCCCTCAATTGCGCTTAAATCAACTTGATCGCCTGAACGAACCATAGCATCTGTCAAATCGGCGATTTCTCTTGAATCCATGCCCTTGAAATAGATTGCCATTAAAAGAGCCGAAACCTGATAATCAGGCAACTCACCATTTGTATATCCAAAAATGAAAAAATCAATTTCTTCCTTACTTAAACTTTCCCCATGCTTTTTCTTATTTATTAAATCGACTATGCGCATGATTGCCTCCTAAATTTATGCGATCTCGACAATCCTATTGACGAGCCTTATAAACGTACCCTGTACGCGGTTTGCCACCTCAACGACCTCTTGGTGATTGAGCGCAGTCTTCTGAATGCCCGCTGCCATATTGGTAATGCAGGAAATACCGGAGACTTTCATTCCCATGTGTGCCGCAACAACCGCTTCAGGTGCAGTGGACATTCCCACAGCATCACCACCCAGCATTTTTGCCACCCTTACCTCAGCAGGGGTTTCGTAAGCTGGACCAGTAAAATAAAAATAGACGCCTTGCTTTAAATCGATATCAAGCGCTTTTGCTTCCTCTAAAATCCTGTGGTTAAAGTCAACATCGTAAACACTTGATACATCGGGAAATCTAGGCCCAAGTTCCGCTTCATTAGGACCGATCAGTGGGCTTACACCCATGATATTGATATGATCCGTGATAAGCATGAGCGTCCCCCCGCTAAAGGTTTCATTCGTTCCACCGGCTGCATTCGTCAAAATAACGTGTTCAACCCCTATCGCTTTTAACACACGTACAGGGAATGTAATTTCCTGCATCGTGTACCCTTCATAATAGTGGAATCTACCTTGCATCGCGATAACCATTTTCCCCTTCAAATGTCCGACGACAAACTGACCTTCATGGCCTTCTACCGTTGAGACTGGAAAATGTGGAATTTCACTATATTTTATTTTGATTGGCTGCTCTATTTCATCTGCAAGTACACCTAATCCCGAGCCAAGAATCAATCCGATTTCCGGCCTTACGCTTATTTTACTTTCGATATAGGCTTTTGCTTCATTCATTTTTTCTAGCAAATTATTCATCATTGCCTCCGTATTATAAAATTTCATTTTTAAAACTTGTGCCATATGGTGTTGAAGGTATTTCGAGAATATCGGACACCGTTGCCGCTACATCTGCAAATGTCTTTCTTGTGCCAATATCAACCCCAGCTTTCACCTGTTCTCCGTAAATAAGTAGCGGGATATATTCACGCGTATGGTCAGATCCTTTATAAGCGGGATCATTTCCATGATCAGCCAAGATGATGAGCAAGTCGCTTCGATTCATGGCAGACATCAACTCTGGAAGCCTTGCATCAACTTCTTCGATCGCTTTTCTGTATCCTGCGACATCTCTTCTATGACCAAACTTAGCATCGAAATCCACTAGATTCGTGAAGAGTATCCCTTTAAACCATTCTTTTAAGTAATTAATTGTTTGATCCACACCATCCATATTGTCTTTGGTATGAACATCTTCAGTAATGCCTTCACCATCATAGATGTCCACGATTTTTCCGACCGCTTTTACGCTTAAACCAGCTTCCTTAGCATAGTCCAATACCGTTTTTTCAAACGGTTTGATGCTGTAATCTCTACGGTTGGACGTTCTTTGGAAATGGCCTGGTTCACCTGTGAAAGGCCGCGCAATGACACGCGCAACTTGGTCGTCGCCAACGAGCATGTCTCTTGCTATTTGACACATACTATATAATTCATCAAGAGGAATGACCTCTTCATGAGCCGCTATTTGAAACACGCTATCTGCTGATGTATACACGATTGGACTGCCTGTTTTCATGTGCAGTTCTCCAAGTTCATCGAGCACGACAGTGCCTGATGCTGGCTTGTTACACAAAACTTTTCTGCCCGTTTTTTCCTCGAAAGCGTCAATAATATACTTTGGAAATCCATCAGGATAGGTTTTAAAAGGTTGTTCAATATATAGACCTGCAATTTCCCAGTGACCAGTTGTCGTATCTTTGCCGTTTGAAGCCTCTAGAGATCTTCCAAATGCACCAATCGGATTTTCGACTTTTTCGATGTAGTCAACGCCTTCAATATGACCTAGTCCCAACTTAACTAAGTTTGGGATTTCAAAATGCTCAGAAGAAGTCGCAATACTTCTGAGCGTATTTACCCCGATATCACCAAATGCTTCAGCATCCGGCAATGCGCCAATACCAACACTATCTAAAACAAACAATATAACGCGTTCAATCATAATACCCTCCTTCAAAAAAAATTAGAGCCTTATTAGGCTCTAGGATGTGTTTTTTCATAAATATCTCTAAGCTTGGAATTCGACATTTCAAGATAGATTTGAGTCGTCGAAACATCAGAATGACCCAACATTTCTTGTACGGCTTTCAAATCTGCGCCATTTTGCACCATGTGAAAAGCAAATGAATGTCTAAGGGTATGTGGCGTAATCGTTTTGTTGATTTTCGCCTCATCAGAATATCGCTTAACGACTTTCCAAAAACCTTGTCTAGTCAATTTCTTGCCATAGTAATTTACAAATAGCGTTTCTTCTTCTCCGTTGATCAAGTGACCTCTCGCATCCTTTAGATAAATGTCAACTGCCTTGGAAGCCATCGTACC
>DMYC01000005.1 GCA_003482695.1 Clostridiales bacterium UBA8960 | reverse complement strand
ATCGGGATTGGTGGCCAAATCAATTGAATCTTAAAGTGTTGCAGCAGCATTCTGAAAAAGTTAACCCTCTGGGCGAGCGGTTCAATTATGCTGAGGCGTTTCATGCGCTGGATTATGAGGCGCTTAAACAAGATCTTTATGCGCTCATGACGGATTCACAGGATTGGTGGCCTGCGGATTATGGGCATTATGGCGGGTTTTTTATTCGAATGGCGTGGCACAGTGCTGGTACATACCGAACAGGTGATGGCAGAGGGGGTGCGGGAACGGGCAACCAAAGATTTGCACCACTTAACAGCTGGCCTGACAATGTGAACCTCGATAAAGCGAGAAGGCTTTTATGGCCGATCAAGAAAAAGTACGGAAAGCGTATTTCTTGGGCGGACCTTATGATACTCGCCGGAAACTGTGCGCTTGAATCGATGGGGTTTAAGACATTTGGATTCGGCGGTGGGCGTGAGGATATTTGGGAACCTGAAGAGGATGTTTATTGGGGTGAGGAAACAGAGTGGCTCGGCGATAAACGTTACAAAGGCGAACGCGAACTGGATAATCCTCTTGCTGCGGTTCAAATGGGGCTAATATATGTGAATCCTGAGGGACCAAATGGCGTGCCTGATGCAGTGGCGTCGGGTAAGGATGTCAGAGTGACATTTGAGCGGATGGCGATGAACGATGAGGAGACAGTGGCACTAGTGGCTGGGGGGCATACCTTTGGAAAATGCCATGGTGCTGGCGATCCTGCTCATGTTGGACCTGAGCCGGAAGCTGCACCTGTGGAAGAGATGGGTTTAGGCTGGAAAAACAGTTATGGATCGGGCAAAGGCAATGACACGATTAGCAGCGGCATCGAGGGGCCTTGGAATTCAACGCCGACGAAGTGGGATATGGGTTATTTTGATACGCTCTTTGGACACGACTGGAATCTCGTGAAAAGTCCTTCTGGTGCATGGCAATGGGTGCCTGCGGACGAAGAGGCGCATAATATTCCATCAGCGCACGACCCTAATGTGAAACAACCTCCGATTATGACGACTGCGGATTTGTCACTTCGTATGGATCCGGTATATAAGAAGATTTCTAAGAGATTCCACGAGAATCCTGACGCGTTTGCAGATGCATTTGCGCGTGCTTGGTTTAAGCTTACTCATAGAGATATGGGGCCTCGCTCGCGATATCTCGGGCCGGAAGTGCCAAGTGAGTCTTTGATTTGGCAAGACCCAGTGCCTGAAGTGGATTTTGTGCTGATTGATGCACTTGATGCCCAGAACTTGAAGCGTCAAATTCTCGAGACGGATTTGAGTGTTTCACAACTGGTTTACACGGCGTGGGCTTCTGCGTCGACCTATAGAGGGTCTGATCATCGTGGTGGTGCAAACGGTGCGCGCATCAGACTTGAACCTCAAAAGGATTGGGCGGTTAACCAACCTACCGAACTTGCAAATGTGCTTTCTAAATATGAGGAGATTCAATCGTCGTTCAATCAAAATGGGTCGGGAGGCAAACGCGTTTCCATGGCGGATTTGATCGTTCTCGGCGGAGCGGCTGCGGTGGAAAAAGCGGCACTGGATGCGGGTTTCTCTGTAAATGTGCCTTTTTTGCCTGGCAGAACGGATGCGAGTGAAGAGCAGACGGATGTTGAAGCGTTTAAAGCTTTAGAGCCGATCGCGGATGGTTTTAGAAATTATGAAAAAGGCCAGTATACGCTCAAACCAGAAGAGCTTTTGATCGATAAGGCTCAGCTTTTGAATTTGACTGCACCTGAGATGACTGTGTTGATCGGTGGTATGCGTGTGCTCGGTGCCAACTATGGTGGCGCACCATTTGGTGTGTTTACGCATCGTCCTGGCGTTTTGACGAACGATTTCTTTGTGAACTTACTGGATATGAATACGGTGTGGAAGAAGATGGATGAGGCATCAGGAGTTTATGAAGGCGTTTCTCGAGCATCTGGCGAGCGAAAATGGATGGCAAAAGGTCTTGATTTAGTCTTTGGTTCAAATTCACAGCTTAGGGCATTTTCAGAAGTCTATGCGAGTGACGATGCACATGAGACCTTTATTCATGATTTTATCGCAGCTTGGAATAAAGTGATGAATGCGGATCGGTTTGATGTGAAAAAGTGATTTAGATGGTGATCAGGGAGTGATCAGGGGGTCGGACCCCCTGATCACCTCTGGTCATTTAATCTGTATAAGTGTTTTGAAAGGAAATGGAATGTCTAAAAGCGAGCATAATGTGTACGAGGGTGAACGGTGTAAAATCTGCGGTTCAGAGTGTACACAAATCCTATATGAGAAAATAGAAAGCACCTATCATAAGTGCACAAAGTGTGCATTTATATTCAAAGACCCTGCATGCTACGTAACATCTGTAGAAGAGCAACAAATATACGACAGCCATATCAATACAGTCGATGATCCTGCATATGTCGCTTATTTTGATACGTTTATCCAAAAGTGCATTATACGGTTTATCGGTGACTCAAAACAGGCGCTCGACTTTGGAAGTGGACCTGAACCTGTTCTTGCACAAATCCTTAGAAGCAATTATGGATTTGAAGTAGACATCTATGACAAGTATTATGCACCTGAAAAAGCGTATATCGGGAATAGCTATGATTTAATCACAGCGACTGAAGTGGTAGAACACTTAAAAGACCCTTTGCCTTATTTTGAGCTATTTAAATCTTTACTAAAACCAATGGGTGTGTTGGCTGTCATGACACAGTTTCATCATGATGATGAAAGGCGTTTTGAGCATTGGCACTATAGAAGAGATGAAAGTCATGTCTCTTTTTTCACGCCACAAACGATGGCAACCATCGCTGAACGTGTTGGACTTGAAATCGTATACATCGATGCACATAAGAACGTGGCGTTTAAATTGAAATGATCAGGGGGTCCGACCCC
>DMYC01000343.1 GCA_003482695.1 Clostridiales bacterium UBA8960 | reverse complement strand
GATGTTTCTCTCTTAAATCTTTTTAAAGCACTATCAATACTTTCATTTTCTCCAACTTTGATGCCAGACATTCACATTCCCTCCCTCCGTTAATAGATTCTTTAATAGTACAGAGGAATGTACCTAGAACATACTTTGTAATTATACACTAGTCACTTTTAAAAATCAATAATAAATTTAACCTGGAGGCCATTTTAATTGGCGTCCACCGAGCAAGTGATAATGTAGATGAAATACACTCTGTCCTCCGTTTTTACCTATATTTGTAAGTAAACGGTAACCGCTTTCATCGACACCTGCTTCTTCAGCTAAATGTTTGGCGACTTTGTGAATATGTCCAATCAAGGAAAGATGTGAATCGTCGATATGTGCAATCGACTCAACGTGTTGTCTAGGAACGATCAAAACATGAACAGGTGCTTCAGGATTGATGTCCTTAAAAGCGTAGACGTGTTCATCTTCGTAAACTTTAGATGATGGTATGTCTCCGTTTATAATCTTACAAAATATACAATCCATTTATTAACACCTCCCTTCATGCATTAAAAGTACAAATCTATTATATCAAAGTTATTCGAATTGTGCGATAACTTTTTCTGATTCTATTTCTTTTATCATAACATTGTAAAGTGCACCTTGTAATGCGCTGTGTCCTGGATCGTCCATTTGAACTTTCAAATAGTTTTTTGTATGCCCGATGACTGACATGCCCCTTTTTTCTTCGATCAAGACTTCAAGTTTTTTGCCAATAAATTGTGACTTATACGTATTGCCACATTCATTTGCAAGGGCGATCAGTTTTTCACTTCTGATTTTTTTTGTGCCCAAATCAATTTGATCCGGCATCGTTGCAGCAGGCGTCCCTTCCCTTTTGGAAAACTGGAACACATGAATTTCACTAAAGCNNAATTTTCCTGACGAATGTCATGGTTTCTTCAAATTCTTCATCGGTCTCGCCAGGGAAACCAACAATGATGTCAGTTGTCAGCGAAGGGTTTTCGTAAAGGCCTCTCAACTTGCTTACTGCGTCGTAAAAAGCCTCTGAAGTATACTTGCGATTCATACGCTTTAAAACGGTATCCGAGCCACTTTGAAGAGACAAATGAAAATGGTCGCATAGCTTGTCAAGTGGTTTTATACGACTTATAAAGCGGTCATCGATAAGCCTTGGTTCAATCGACCCAAGCCTCATGCGAACAACGCCATCTATCTTTTGGATCGCCTCGAGCAGATCGATTAGATAGATATGATCAAGATCGAGTCCGTATGAACCGATATGAATGCCGGTCAATACAAACTCTTTATATCCCTTTTGTGTCAATGCAGTGATCTCATCGACGATATTTTCAAGCGATCGACTTCTTACATGACCTCGCGCATATGGAATGATGCAATATGAACAATATTGATTGCACCCTTCCTGAATTTTGATAAATGCACGCGTGTGCGTCGTTATGTTAGAAACGCTCATTTCCTCAAAAACATGAATCTTCATGATGTCTTCAACAATGACGTATGGTTTTTCCGTCTTTCCAGCTGAGTAGTCCTCGATATATCGAATAATTGAATTTCTCGAATCGGTTCCTATGACTATATCGACGTCTTCAATAGCACTGACTTCATCTGGTGAAATTTGGGCATAACACCCAACGACGACTACGATGCCATCGGGATTGCTTTTTTTTGCTCTGCGAATCATTTGGCGTGATTTTTTATCGCTGACATTTGTTACAGTACAAGTATTGATGACATAAACATCTGAAAAGTCATCAAAGTCGACGACTTCATATCTGTTTTTATAAAAAATATCCATGAGCGCATCGGTTTCATATTGATTGGTTTTACAACCGAGCGTTACGAATGCAACTTTGTTCATTTTATTCTCCTAACCCAATGCATTCATTTCATATTGAATGCATGACACTGCGACGAAACCAGCCGTTTCTGTTCTCAAAATGCGCTTGCCCAGTGTCGTCGATTGTGCACCATGATTTACTAAAGCATCGACTTCAAGTTGATCAAGGCCGCCTTCCGGACCGATTAACACGGCGATTTTTTGACTACTTGATGCTTGGAGTCTATGTTTCAAACTCTCTGCATCCTCTCGCTCATACAGCACGAGAAATTGATCGTAATTTGATATTTTATCAAGTGTTTCTTTAATTGAAAGGATGCCGTTTATATTCGGTATGACGTCACGTTTGGATTGTTTGCTCGCTTCTTTGACGATTTTTGAAAGCCGTTCAAGTTTCTTTGGCACGTCTTTGGGTTTATAGTCGACTACACATCGTTTTGACTGAACCAGATAAAACGCATGAACACCAAGCTCGACATTCTTTTGTAAAATCAGCTCCAATTTTTGACCTTTCGGGAGGCACTGATACAAGTCAATTTGAATGCTTGACTCATTTTCATGTGGCCCTTCCGCGAGTATGTTTAAAGAAACGGCGTCATTTGAAACCTCCTTGACTTCAGCGGTCAATACGGTATGTTCCATGACAATCTCGATTTGTTCACCAATCTTTATACGTAAAACGCGCGATAAATGCGAAACGGTTTCTGCATTTTTTAAAACGACTGTATTCGAATCGCGCTGATCTTCATCTTCAAAAAAAAATCTATGCATACTTACCTCACGTTATTGGCTCTTCCTAGACACGACAACGGCCCATTCGCCTTTTTTCACAACTTCGACGATTTCAAACTTTCGGGCGACCAACTCTTCTATAACCCAATCGACTTTGTTCATGATGAGTCCTGAACTGATGAATAAGGCACTTGGTTTTAATATTTTATCAATATCGTCTGAAAGTTTGACGATGACATCAGCGATAATGTTTGCGACAACCACATCTGCCTTCTCGGTGATGACATCAATTAAATCGCCATGTCTGACTTCTGAAATTTCGGATAAGCCATTGAGGAGCAGATTTTC
>DMYC01000239.1 GCA_003482695.1 Clostridiales bacterium UBA8960 | reverse complement strand
CGAGAGCTTTCATACATCGTCCTTCTTATGGGCCAGTCGTCCAAATTCGCTCAGATGGTTGATTACAATCAATTTTTCAGGCGGTAGTATGGACGATAGATCATGGTGACCATATGTCGCATTTCCCTCGCCCAGTAACAAAATCGAGTCGGAAGTCGTTATAAAGGCATAGTCCAAAGGGCCTTTTAGAGGTGCGCTGTAAATAAGCACGCTTCCTTTCGTTCTCATTTTTTCCACCATGCCTAATAGCAAGGAAATAGGCGGATCCAAGTGGTCTTTAATACAGGTGATGACGTTGATGGTTTTATGCCGTTCATGATGATTGCTCTCTTCAACAAAATGGTCATAGAGCGAAAAACCTGAATTAGGACTATAGTTCAGTGAAACCCTATAATCAATGTCCAGCTTATTTGAAATGTCACTTAACTGATCATCTGTTAGAATGGATTGGTTTGTTTGAGTCAAGAAATAAACGGGAAAAGTTGCATCGAGTATCATCGACTCAATTTGCTTATAGCTTTGAAATTTAGAAATGGTCTTCTCATGTCGTTCCGCGTCTTTGAGCGACCCTAAGACGATGATGGCCTCATGAACGAAGTTCATTGCTTTAAATGCAGGATAATCACTGGCATCAAGAACGACTTTGTCCCCTAGCTGCACTTTGTCAACGGCGTCCATATCAATCAATGTGATTTTTGAATGTTTTTCCTTCAGCCGATTATACAATTTACTCATATAAGGGCTCTTTATAAAATAAACCATAAAACACCTTCCAAAATGTGGTAATCAAATTATACTACCATAAAATGTAAAAATCAACATCAAATGTAAAATAAAGCCAAAAAAACCCCCCTTTACAGTGTTCTGTAAGGGGGGGTTGCGCTTTTTCAATTAAAATTAATGGCTTTTTCGTCCGTAAGGGTACTTTTTTACAAATATTTTTTCATTTCTATTCCAAATGAAAAGACCATAGAATGTGCCAAACAAAACGAAGAAGAACAGTGAGAAGATCGCTTGAAACAGATCATATTTTACACTTGTCTTAATTATGAAATTCAACATCATCATAATAACGGAGTAAACCAAGAAAGTTGGGAGCCCCCAAGTGTATGCGCCGAAACGAAGTGCAAATTTCATCTTTCCAATCTCTCTGCTTTGTTGCCAACTATTGTAAACGAGTTGCTCATTAGCCTTCTGACGCTCAATTTTTATCTGTTTTTTTTCTTCAGACGTCAGTTTTTTCTTCTTGTCCATGCAGCCTCCGATTAATATGGTTTTTAAACCGGATGCGTCTTCTCTTCCTTATTGACCAGGTCTGAATCGATTTTATATTTTTCAGCTTGTCTAAACTTAAAATAATCTTCAGCAACATTTGGGAATAAAATGTAAGAGAGCACATCCTCTTCCTCTTCAATATACTCTTTTATCTTCGCTCTTTCAATAGCGATTATTGGCTGAAGTAAATCAGCAGGTCTGCAAGTGATGACTTCCTGGTTTCCAATAATTTTTTCTATTAGCTCCTGCTTGATTGGAACAGCTGGTCTACCGTACATGCCCCTGACATATTCCTTTATCTCTTTAGGAACCATTTTATATCTTTCACCCATGACGACATTTAAAACGGCCTGAGTGCCAACCATTTGGCTCGTCGGTGTGACAAGAGGTGGAAAACCTAAATCTTCTCGGACTCTTGGCACTTCTTTTAAAACTTCTTCATATTTTTCAAGCGCATTTTGCGCTTTTAGTTGAGAAACAAGATTTGACAACATGCCACCTGGTACTTGGTAAACAAGTGTATTGATGTCAACGCCCAAAACTTTTGGATCCATTAGTCCAGAATCCAGAGCACTTTGTCTAAGTGGTGTGAAATACTCTGTAATCTTATCAAGCGATTCCAAACTCAAACCGGTATCGTAAATGGTGCCTTTTAATGCGGCAACCATAGGCTCAGTGGCTGGCTGTGAAGTGCCAAGCGCAAAAGGCGATATTGCCGTGTCTATGATGTCGATTCCCGCTTCGATTGCTTTTAAGTAAGACATGCTCGCAAGTCCACTCGTATAATGGGAATGGATTTCAAGCGGTACACTGACGTTGCTTTTCAAAGCTTTCACGAGCTTTTCAGTTTCATAAGGTGTAAGTAGACCTGACATGTCTTTAATGCAAATGGAATCTGCACCTAAAGACACCATGTCTTTCGCCAAATCGACGTATTTTTCAATCGTATGGACGGGGCTGATTGTGTAAGAAATGGCTGCCTGCGCGTGAGCGCCTTCTTTTTTGGTCGTAAGAAGTGCCGTTTCGATATTTCGAATGTCATTTAAAGCATCAAAAATTCTAACAATATCTATGCCGTTTGCAATGGCGCGTTTTACGAATTCTTCAACAACATCATCTGGATAATGCTTATAACCCAAAAGGTTTTGACCGCGTAACAACATTTGAAGTTTCGTATTTTTAACATGTTTTCTAATAATTCTTAGACGTTCCCAAGGGTTTTCGCTCAAATATCTAAGTGAAGAATCAAAAGTGGCGCCACCCCAACATTCTAGAGCGTGATACCCTACTGAATCCATCGTTTCCAAGATCGGCTGCATTTGTTTCGTGGTCATCCTTGTTGCGATTAAAGACTGATGTGCGTCTCTTAAAATTGTTTCAGTAATTTTTATAGTGGACATCGCTTACCCTCCTATTGGTATTCAACAAAAGTTTATCATTTGCCTTAAAATCTGTACAGGAGATTGCAAAAGTGATAAACTATTCTCAGTTAATTATTTAAACATATTCTCAAATTAACTTTATTTTATTAGGGAGAAAATTATGGACTCAACCGACGTTCGAATATTGAAAATACTACAACAAGAAGCACGCATTTCCATGAAGGAATTAGGCTTACGCGTGAACCTTACATCTCCAGCTGTTTCAGAGCGCATAAAGCGACTCGAGGAAAATGGTGTGATTGAAGGCTATGCTGCAATCGTGAACCCGAAAAAATTAAAACTCAATGTTGAAGCGATTGTTCATGTATCCATGAAAGTCAGTGCACATGAAAGATTTAAGAAAATGGCACAGGAAGAACCAGAAATTATTGAATGTCATCATGTCACTGGTGAGGACTGCATGACCATCAAAGTCGTGTGTGAAGATACACATCGGCTTGAAGCGTTGATTGATAAGATTCAAAACATTGGCGACACAAGAACGGCGATTATACTGTCCAGTCCACTCAAAAGAAAAGCGATACTCCCACCTGATAACCGTGGCATGTAAAAAAAATCCCCTAGCTATACTAGAGGAAATAGGGGGGAAATATATAATAGACTACGAAGAAACCGTCTTCTTAAGTCTATCGACTATATACCCCTTTGCTTTTCAATTAATCAAATGCAGGTGAAAAAAGTACGCCATTTTTATGACAAATACATTACAGCTCAACATGAAAACCCGTGAAGGCATAATTGACCTTTTGCGGGTATTTTATTTTTAATCTAAAATAGCCATCAATACCAGTGCAGTGATTCACGTACAGTGACTCGATGCCAAAATGCTTGAACTGCATGAGGTATTGGTCGAGGTGTCTCAAAAGTTGACCGCTGAAATGCATGCCTCCAAATACATATTGAATGTTTTTATGACCGTTTTTTTCATAAGCGGTCTTTAAAATATTCAATATGCCTTTATGCGAGCAACCTGTAAATAGAAAGGTCTTATCATCCTCGTTAATCAATAGGAAAAGTTCATCGTTAAAAGGATCCTGAATGAGATTCATGGTGTCTTTAACAAAAAATTTAGAGGTGTCCACGAGATCGTGCGTGTAAGTGTTTATGTTGGCGATTAAGTGTATGCCTTCGCTCACTTCCAAATCGTCTTCGATTAAAATAAATGCATTTGAGTACGCACTAATGGGTTTGCTGAGTTTAAACCCGATGAAATGCTCAATATTGTCATGAATGGACAATTTGATGCCAAATGCTTTAGGCTTAAGGTAAATTTTCGCGGTATGGTTGATGTTTAAAAACGCTTCAAGGCCACCACAATGGTCATAGTGCCCATGACTTAATACGACGATGTCCACATCTGTCAGATCCTCAGCCAAATACCCGGCATTTTTAATAAAAGCATTCGTTTGTCCTGTATCGAACAAGATCTTCTTCCCTTTCGCCTTGACTAAAAAAGATGATCCGTGTTCTCCCACTAATCCTTCACCATAAACGACGTTATCTATCAAAGTGACAAGTTCCATTATCAGTACCCCTTTTATTTAATCTAGATAAGTGTCAATCAACTTCCATACTAAACTGCCATTGTTGTCAAAGGTGTATTCGAGTAAGCCATAACCAAGAATGTGGCCATCTTCAAAATACCCGAACACAAATCGTTCATTAAGTACGACGGATTGATCAGGCCACCATCTCATCGTGCCTCCGAGAACACCTTGTACTGGAATCAAGGCATTTTGATCTTTTAGCGTCTCTAAAAGTTCAAGTGGACTTTTATACCCATGATCATTTAAACGTGAAATGACATAATCCGGCAGCGTATAACTCATTTCCAATTGCTTCTTTAAAGTGTCCAGTTCATTTTTTTGTACATCCAATTTTGCTTCATACTCAACAGCGGTTTGAGCAACTTGCTTGATCAAGTCCTCTTTTTCCTTGCTCAAAGTCGATATTTCACCGCTTTTGAGCGTTGAATCTCTTTCAATGGCTTGTATTCGACTCATATTTTCATTGATGGCCAAGGATTGATTGTAAATCGTAAATGCCATTATGATGATGCCGACCAACAAAATTATTGCT
>DMYC01000140.1 GCA_003482695.1 Clostridiales bacterium UBA8960 | reverse complement strand
AAATAAAATAAGAAAATAGATTATTGGATTGATTTGGGAGGCAACATGTCTTTTTACAAACTCGGTGTTTCACCTGAGCTCGTTTATGCACTTGAAGTACAAGATATTCAGACACCAACACCGATACAGTCACTCAGTATCCCCGTTGCACTTTCAGGAAAGGATTTACTGGGAGAGGCTCAAACCGGGACGGGTAAGACGTTGGCTTTTTTGCTGCCCCTTTTTCAAAAGATCGATTCTGAAAGACTTGAAGTTCAGGGGTTGGTGATTACACCCACTCGAGAACTTGCGATACAAATCACTAAGGTCGCGAAGCAACTTGCCGAAGTGTCGCCACTTCGGATTCTGACGGCATATGGTGGGCAAGACGTCGTGGCTCAGCTTCATAGGTATGGTGGTGAGGTGCAGCTTGTTATTGGCACACCAGGGCGAATCCTTGACTATCTACGGCGAGGCTCAATATCGTTTGATGCGCTTAAGATGCTCGTGGTCGATGCTGCGGATCAGATGTTTCAAATTGGCTTTAAAACGGAAGTGGAGGAGATTATCGATCAAACGCCGCGTTCGCGTCAAACGCTATGTTACTCTGCAACGCTTTCACATGCCGTGGATGCGTTCTCAGGTGCGGTGCTTAAGGATCCGGTTCTGGTGAAGGCACCAAAGAAACAGGTGACACTGGAAGCGATTGAGCAATTTGTGGTGATGACGTCCAATCGTAAAAAGTACGATGATTTTAAAAGGGTGCTTAAGCAAAATTACCCTCAGAAGGCGATGGTGTTTTGTCGTTCGCGTATGGGGACGGAGGCACTTTACAAGGAGATGCTGGCCGATGGTTTTTCAGTGGAAGCGCTTCACGGTGGTTTGACTCAGGCTAAACGCGAGTTTGTCATGAATCAGTTCAGAGACGGCGAGATTCAGTACTTAGTTGCAACAGATGTGGCAGCGAGAGGGCTGGATATTGATGGCGTGTCACATGTGTTTAACTATAATTTGCCTGATGATGCGGAAAATTATGTGCATCGCATCGGGCGAACAGGCCGTGCAGGTATGGTGGGCGTGACGTATACGTTTTTGACCCTTAAAGATGAGCAACGCCTAGAAGCGATTGAGGCATTTATACAACAGGAAATTAAGAGAATCCATTTTTAGTGGATTTGAGAAAACCCTGATTAAAATTCTATGTTGACACCCACTTACGAACATGCTAACATAGGTAAAACCGAATAACGTGATACTCTTATCCAGAGTGGCGGAGGGACAGGCCCTATGATGCCCGGCAACCAGCGAAAGCATGGTGCTAATTCCTGCAGTTTTAATGACTGAGAGATGAGAGAGGACTGATTTTATTTTATATTTTAGGACCTCTTTCTTGGAAAGAGGTCTTTGTTATTTTCCGGTTTAATACATCACAAAAAGAGGAGAATAACGACATGAGCACAGAAAAAACAAACGACAGAAATTTCAAATTCGAAACCTTGCAAGTTCACGGTGGGCAAACAGCAGACCCTACCACAGGTAGTTTGGCGGTCCCGATTTACCAAACGACTTCTTACGTGTTTAGGGATACGGAGCACGCTGCAAACCTGTTCGCACTTAAAGAGAGCGGAAATATTTACACGCGCATCATGAACCCAACGACGGATGTGCTTGAAAAGCGCATTGCCTTACTCGAAGGGGGTGTAGGCGCACTGGCAGTGGCATCGGGCATGGCGGCAACTGCATATGCGATTCAGAATATTGCAGGTGTTGGTGATGAAATCATCGCAGCAAGTACCTTGTATGGTGGAACTTACAATCTGTTTAAAGTGACCTTTCCGAAATTTGGCATCACTACCCGTTTTGTGGACCCAAATGACCTTTCAAGTTTTGAAAAAGCGATCAATGAGAAAACGAAAGCCATTTTTGTGGAATCCATCGGCAATCCGGACATCAATATCATAGACCTTGAGAAATTATCGAAAATTGCACATGCGCATGGGCTGCCTTTGATTGTCGACAATACGTTCGCATCACCTTATCTCTTCCGTCCATTCGAACATGGTGCTGACATAATCGTTCATTCTGCAACCAAATTCATAGGGGGACATGGCACATCAATCGGTGGTCTTATCGTCGACTCAGGTTTGTTCGACTGGTCGGCATCGGGTAGATTTCCCGGGCTCACAGAACCAGATGAAAGCTACCATGGCATTCGTTATCAGGCGGATGTCGGCGCATCGGCATATATCACTAAAGCGCGGGTGCAGCTTCTCAGAGATACAGGCGCTTGCCTGAGCCCGTTTAATGCATTTTTACTTTTGCAAGGCCTTGAAACGCTTTCGCTACGGGTCGAGCGACACGTGGAGAACACGCTAAAAGTCGCTAAATATCTCGAGTCTCATGAAGCAGTGAATTGGGTCAAATATCCGGGTTTAGAGTCTAGTCCATATTTTGACCTTGCGACGAAATACTTTCCAAAAGGCGCTGGATCGATTTTCACTTTTGGCATCAAAGGTGGCGTAAGTGCGGGGAAGAAGTTCATTGACAACTTAAAGCTGTTCTCGTTTCTCGCCAATGTAGCAGACGCCAAGTCGCTGGTCATTCATCCTGCAAGTACGACCCATGCTCAACTTTCTGAAGAAGATTTGGCAAAAGCAGGTGTCCTTCCTGATTTGATAAGAATTTCAATTGGGATAGAGCACATCGGTGATATTCTCGAAGATTTGAGCATCGCACTTGATGCCTCGCAAAGATAGAAGGGAGGTCACGACCAATGCCTATTATCATCCCTAACGACCTGCCTGCATCGGCAACACTTGCATCAGAGAACATTTTTACCATGACTGAGTTCAGAGCCATTCATCAGGACATTCGCCCAATTAGAATAGGCATTCTCAACTTGATGCCCACCAAGGAAACCACAGAGACACAACTGCTACGTGTTTTAGGCAACTCACCACTGCAAACTGAAATCGTGCTCATACAGCTTGATGGCCACATTCCACAAAACACATCAAAAGCATATCTCGAGCGTTTTTATCTCCCGTTTTCGGCTGTGAAAGACCAGAATTTTGATGGGTTGATCATAACAGGCGCCCCTGTTGAAAACTTGGCTTTTGAAGAGGTGACATATTGGAGGGAACTCGAAACGATTTTGGAGTGGAGCAGACATCACGGCTTTGCCACATTTCATATTTGTTGGGGGGCACAGGCTGCTCTATATAAACATTACGGCATAAACAAACGGCCTTTGGCACAAAAGTGTTTCGGCGTTTTTGAACATAAGACGGTCGTTAAGAACACGAAACTGCTTAGAGGTTTTGACGATGTTTTTCACATCCCTCAATCTCGCCATACGGAAGTGCTTAGAAGTGAGATCGAGAAAGTGGACGCACTTGAAATTATTGCAGAGTCTAAAGATTCTGGAGTTGGCATCATCATATCCAGAGACGGACGTGAAGTTTATGCCACTGGACATTCTGAGTATGATGCGTGGACGTTGGCATCGGAGTATTTTCGTGATGTAGACAAAGGGCTACCGATTCAAGTGCCTAAGAATTACTTTAAAAACGATGACCCCGCAAAGGAGGTCATCGTTAAATGGCGTTCACATGGCCATTTGCTGTTTACGAACTGGTTGAATTATTATGTGTATCAGGAAACACCGTATGTGTTGGAGGAAATTGGTAGAACGTAAAAAGGAAGTGATCAGGAAGTGA
>DMYC01000209.1 GCA_003482695.1 Clostridiales bacterium UBA8960 | reverse complement strand
TATTCATTTAAATTTCTAGATATTTTGTTGTAATCGCGAATGCGTGTGACTATTTCCGGTTCCAACAGTTCAAATTTTTTGGACGGTTTTTTTAAGTAATAGCCTTGACCAGCATGAACACCTAATAAAATAAGTGTTTTAAGCTCTTCTTTCGTCTCTATGCCTTCCGCTATGATTTTAATATTTGTTGTCATGGAAGTATCCACAAATGCTTTAAGAAGCGCTTGTTTAAACGCATCTTTGTCAATATTTCGCACGAGATCCATATCGATTTTTATAAAATTAGGTCTGACTTCGTTGATGGTCTTTAGACCAGAATACCCTGCACCCACATCATCAATCGCAATAAGATATCCTTGATTTCTATAGTTGTCCAAGACATCATGAAACGCTTTGTAGTCATTTATGGCTGTTCTTTCCGTTATTTCGAAAACGATTGACGTTTCATCAAAATTCAAGCTCTCAAGGTATTCTTTAGTGAGTCCCGACTTGTATTCAGGTGCTTTAATGACATCTGGATCTACATTTAAAAAAAGCAGTTTGTCATCTTCGAGTTCAAATACACGTTCGAGCGCTTTCTTGCGAAAAAGCATCTCCAGTTCCCAAATTCTCTGGCTATCATGTGCCGCTTCGATGAGCGCAAGAGGTGAGTATAGCGTCGTCATTTCAGGCCCTCTTGATAATGCTTCATAACCAATGACATCGCCCAACTTGAGGTTGACTATGGGCTGATATAACGTCGTAATCTTTTCTTCTTTAATAATCTCATCAAACAATGCCGCATCATGCATGTTGTTTTTCCTCGCTTTCTTTCAAAAGCATCATAACACAGCAACATTAAGTTTATGTAAACTGCACATTATTCACATGTAAAAAAAAGAGGTGCACATGCACCTCTTCATCAACTGAAATATTGTTTGATCTTATACTGTAAGTTTTGCCTGGATATATTTAAGTGCTTAGCCGCTTTACTGATATTTTGATTATATAGACTCAACGTGTTATTTATGATTTCTTTTTCAATCTTGGCCAAATGACCATTTAGATCATCGACCAAGTTTTTGTCTGGCTGAATATACTGACTTTTTCTGAGCAAAACCTCAGCCACATGCGATGGCATATGTTCCTTGCCGATCACGTGTTCATCCACAACGAGATTCATGGCCGACTCGATGAAATTTTTAAGTTCTCTGATATTGCCAGCCCAATGATACTGTTTGAAGGCTTCCATGAGTTCAGACGAAACCATCCAGACATCTTTCCCTAATCTATCATTGTACTCCCTTATGAAATAATCAACGAGAAGCGGCAAATCTTCAACGCGTTCGTTCAGACTTGGGATGCGAATATTGATGACATTGAGTCGATAGTATAAATCTTTCCTAAACTGACCGGATTGGATAAGCTGCTCAGGTTCTTCATTTGTGGCGGCAATAATTCTCACATCCACCGGCGTGTCTTTAATACCACCCACACGCCTTACATAGTTTTCTTGTAGCACCCTAAGAATCTTAGCTTGAAGCGCTGAACTCATACTGTTGACTTCATCGAGAAAAAGTGTGCCTCCATCTGCCTGTTCAAAAAGGCCAGGCCTATCAAGCGCACCCGTGAAAGAGCCTTTTGATGTGCCAAAAAGAATACCTTCAAGCAATGTTTCTGGAATCGCTGCACAGTTCTGTGTGATAAACGGTCTATTGTTTCGCACACTACCATAATGAATGCTTTGAGCGAACAACTCCTTACCCGTTCCGGTATCACCAAAAATCAACACGCTTGATATGGACTTTGAAGCCCTCTTCGCAATTTTTATCGCTTCAAGATATCGATCATTCTTCCCAATCAATTGGTCAAAATGGTAGTGCTTGATGCCCGTTTCATTTTTGACTGGTTTTATCAGTTTTTGTTGTAGTTCCATAATCTGTTCTGACATGTTATTGACCATCGTGATGTTTTTTGCGATTTCCACAGCACCTACCAATTTGCCGCTGTTAAATATCGGCAAAGTGGTATTGATGGTTTTTATGTTTTTTCCTTTGAAATTAAGGTAGCTCTGCTCTCTGTTAAAAATCGGTTTCCCCGAAGACAGGACCGTAAGCAAAGTGCTGTTCTCTTTGGTCCAGTCCGGAAACAAATCAAGCAAATGTTTCCCTACAACTTGTTTTTGTGAGAGGCCCTCGATCTCCTCGATGGCCTTGTTGTAGAGAATCGTCTTGCCTGTATGGTCGACGATATGAATGCCTTCTTCAATTGAATCGAATATTTCTATTCTTGCCAAATTGAGTACATCATACAAGCCCATACAGCCTCCACCATCAACGACCTAACCCAAAGGTATGATTCCATCATGCTCTGATTGCAAAATACGCAGCACTTGCGCTGTATACTTGTCGTTTTTTAAAAATTTCTTCTCATTGAGTTTGATCATGAAAAACGTAAACGCCATGACGCCAATTCCCATAAATGCAGTTAAAATGTCATTGCCACTAAAAAACATCTGCCCAATTAAAAGGCCAACAAGCAAACCCACAAGTGGTATGACATACATGATAAAAGCTGCACTTAAGACACTGTTCGTTGCCATGGATACTTCAACCATGTCACCCTTTTGAGCGCATACCGTGTTTTTTGCGATCAACATAATGTCCTTTTGTTCATCACCGAGTTGACAAGCGCCACAGTTTCCACATGCGGTGTGTCTAACCAACTTGACTTTCGAATACTCGCCCATTTGATCGACGATTATACCTGCTCTATCCATTTCATCACCTCATTTTAAATCTGACACTATCCATTATTTTTCTCTATCGGTGTCAATGTTAAATACAATTCATCCAACTGTTTTTGCTCTGCGACACTTGGTGCATTTGTCATAAGACATTTTGCATCCTGTGTCTTTGGAAATGCGATGACATCCCTGATGTTATCGGTTCCAGTGATCAGCATTGTTACCCGATCAAGACCATAAGCGATGCCACCATGTGGCGGTGCGCCATATTTGAAAGCATCGATAAAGAAACCAAATTTTTCTCTGGCTTCTTCATCCGTGAACCCAAGTGCTTTGAACATGCGTTCTTGAACTTTTGAATTGTGTATCCTAATAGATCCACCACCGATTTCGTAACCGTTTAAAACGATATCATAAGCTTTGGCTCTGCAGTTTGCCGGATCTGACTCCAGCATATCGATATCTTCATCTTTAGGAGACGTAAACGGATGATGTTTCGCAACATAACGATTTTCTTCCTCATCATACTCAAACAATGGGAAATCGGTAACCCATAAAAATTTGTAGTCTTTTGGATCGAGAATGCCAAGCAGTTTAGCCACTTCGCATCTTAGCGCGCCAAGTGCATCATATACGACATTTGGTTTATCAGCGACGATCAAAATCATATCGCCATCGTTCGCACCGAACACTTGCTTAATTTGCGCAATAGACGTCTCACTTAAGAATTTATTGATGGAAGACTGAACCTCTCCACCTTGAAACTTTATCCAAGCCAAGCCTTTTGCACCATAGTTTTTAACGAAGTCCTCTAACTTACCGATGTCTTTCCTAGAAAATTTTTCACCATGCCCATCTATATTTATACCCTTAATGTCACCATTTGATGCAAGTGTGTCACTAAAAACCTTAAACTCAGTGCCTTCAAATATGGCATTAAGCGATTTAAGCTCAAATCCAAACCGTACATCCGGTTTATCAGAGCCATATCGGTCCATTGCTTCAGCATAGGTTAATCTCATCAGAGGTGTTGCCACATCAATATCTGCAACTTCTTTAAAGACTTGCTTAAGCATCTCTTCATTAATGGCTCTTACATCCTCTTCATCGACAAAAGACATTTCAACATCGATTTGTGTAAATTCTGGCTGTCTATCCGCTCTTAAATCCTCATCTCTGAAGCATTTTGTAATTTGATAATAACGGTCAAAACCTGAAACCATCAACAGCTGCTTAAACAATTGTGGCGATTGTGGCAATGCATAGAACTTGCCTAAATTGACGCGGCTTGGGACAAGATAGTCTCTAGCACCTTCTGGAGTCGGCTTCGTAAGCATCGGTGTTTCCACATCAACAAAACCGTTTGCATCGAAGAAGCGTCTAACGGATGATGCGATTTTGTGTCTGGTAAACAAGAAGTTCTGCATTTTTGGTTTTCTTAAATCCAAATAACGATATTTAAGTCGAAGTCTTTCATTGGCTTCGTCATTGTCATCCACATGTATTGCTGGCACTTCAGATTCACACAATATTTTCAACGATTCAGTGAATATTTCTATTTGTCCAGTCGGCAAGTTCGGATTGACCGACTCGCGCTTCATGACTTTTCCAGTAACTGCAATAACATACTCGTTTCTGATGCCGACTGCTTTTTCAAGTGCTTCTTCTGATACAGCTGAATCAAAGACGATCTGACAAATCCCAGTTCGATCTCTCAAGTCGACAAATATCAAACTGCCTAGATTTCTTCTTTTTTGTACCCAACCCATTAAAACGACAGTTTCACCTATGTTCGCTTCTCTCAAGTCACCACAATAATGTGATCTTCTTAATCCATTTAATGCTTCACCCATATATGCCTCCACTATTCTAAAATTTCTTTTTTCAACAGGATTTCATCAAATCTATCCAAATAATCTTCCAAGCCTTTAAAATTTGCCACCCTTTCAAATCGATTTTCTTCAGGTGCGCATATTTTCGAAACAGCCCCTGCGCCACATGCGACGATGGAATGTTTTTCCTCCATGATTCTCATATTGTAAAGGGATTCATGCCCACTTATAGCATACCCCACATTTTCGAGGTGACCAACCATTTTCTTTTGCCTATACATGTAATATGGCGTCAACCCATGTTTTCTGAGTTTCAATTCTGCATCGTCCATCATTTCTTCGACCATTTGATCATGTGTCAGTTCATAATAATCGAGATCTTCGTGTAAACGCGACGCACGTTTAACGGCGAGTGTGTGAATCGTGATATTCTCAGGCGCAAGTTCAATAATCTTGTCCAGTGTATCCGACGTATGATGTACGGTTTCACCTGGGAGCCCTATTATAAGGTCCATGTTGATCGTCTTAAATCCGATTTCTTTCGCCATTTTCATGACATCGACGATTGACTTTGCATCATGCGCTCGTCCAATCGTCACCAATGTCTGTTCATTCATCGTCTGCGGATTGATACAAATCCGGTTCACACCATTTTTCTTCATGATTTCGAGCTTTTTACGTGTAATGGTATCTGGTCTTCCGGCTTCAACCGTATACTCTTTAACATCGGCGAGATTGACATGACTTTTTATCATTCCAAGTAAAGCGTCCAGTTGGCTTTCATCAATACTCGTCGGCGTTCCACCTCCAATATAGATGCAGTCCACTTTTTTTCCGAGTCTATAGATATGATTCACGGCATGAATCGTTTCAGCCGCTAATTTCTCAAGATATTCAGGCAGTCTTTTTCCCTTTTGTTTCAGATCGTTAGAAGGGAAAGAACAATACAAACATCTCGTAGGACAAAACGGAATACACAAATACAAAGAAATGGCGCTAATATCATTCGGCACAAGGTGTGGCCGCTCACGTAGTGCAATTTCGGTCATTAGGGCAACTTTTTCAGGGTGAATAAAATACTTATCACTTAGCACATCACGTATCAAATCTAACGATAAATCATCATCAAGCATTTCGTGTACAAGTTTGACAGGCCTTATGCCGACTAATATCCCCCACTTTGACAATGGCTTGAAAAAACGTGACAACATTTGATAAACCGTTCTCTTTACTTCAACTTTTATCTCTTTAACATTCATATCAAACACAAATAAGGTTCTTTCATCAAGAACCTTGTCAGATAATAAACATACTTCAATTACCGAATCCCGATTAATCACTTTAAGTCCATAATCGAATAAAGACAACTTTTGGCTAAACTCAGTTTCATCATCAACAAACAGCATTTTATTGCGTGTCACAAACACTTGATAGAGGTTGTCAAGTTCAAAAAAAGAACTGATGCCAATCTGCAATACAATTAAAGTGTTCATTTTTTTGCCTCATCACCCCTGCAAAAAGGGATTCTTTCTTCTTTCAAATCCAATAGTTGTACTCG
>DMYC01000059.1 GCA_003482695.1 Clostridiales bacterium UBA8960 | reverse complement strand
GCAAGATGCAGTCAACGATTTCAGCGTCAATATACCGCTTGTGTCGTATGACACAAGTTATAAGGAACTGTTGGTAGAAACCATAGATAAACTCATCGAGTATCCAGAAATAGATGGTGCAACTGCCAGGCAAGCTTTGTCAACCTTCCTTAATTGGCCTAAGGATGAAATCACGCTGGGCAATGGCGCAACCGATTTGATTTATCTAGTCGCAAGAGCATTCAAATTTCAAGTTGCGATGGTATTGAATCCCACATTCAGCGAGTACCAAAGTGCGCTGGAACAAGCCGGGACGAAAGTCGTGAACCACGTGATGAAAATAGGCAATATGGACAAGACTTTGACATTTGAAGTGGATGCGCATGAACTTGCAAGGCACGCTGTTGACAATGCTTGCCGGTCCCTTTTCATATGCAACCCAAACAATCCGACTGGCCAATTTTTCAGTACCACATTTTTAGAATCATTTCTTATAAGAGTGGACAAAGACTTTGTATTAATCATAGATGAGTCATTTATCGAATTTAGATCTCGTGAAGCACACCACAAAAAAATGTGCGAACTGGTGAAGCGCTATAATATTTTGGTCATACGATCGATGACGAAAACGTATAGCGTGCCAGGTCTCAGGATGGGGTATGCCTTTGGCAACGCCAATCTCATGCAGACATTGAATCGTTATAGGGACCCTTGGGCATTAAACCGGTTTGCCCTTGAAAGCATCCCGTACTTTCTAAAGCGGAAAATGGAACTTGCAGCGCTGCAAGACCATAGTATTAAAGCACTTGAAGAAATGCGAGATGCACTTATGCAAATATCGGGGTTAGACGTTTCTCATAGCGAAGCGAATTTCTTGCTCATACGCGTGCAGGGTACTGATCCTGTCACATGGCATGAGCGTATGATAGATGGCCGATATTACTTGAGAACATGCATGGATTTTATAGGATTAGGACCTGAATATTTTAGAGTCGTCGTTAAAGATAAAGCAAGCAATCAAAAATTAATCGAAGCGATAAGGGAGAATATGAAATGATTAAGAACATTAAAAGACTCACCATGATTATGTTGGTGGTCACACTTATTTTATCAACATCGATGACAGCATTTGCCGCAAATGTATCAATGGAAGGCAAATCACAGAATTTCGTGACTGAAGTTGCATATGGTAGAACATTCATCTCATCTGCATCACTGAAAAACATTGGGCTTCAAACCACTTTGACTGGAAATACCATAAAAATCTCAAATGCTTCTGTGACGTTCACGTTCACGAACCATTCGAACGTCGTCAAAGTCAATGATGCAAGTGTTACACTTGATGCGAGAGCGTACATCAAAGGAGCGGTTGCATTCGTTCCGATGAAGTTCATCTTTGAAACACTGAACTATAGTGTCGGATATCAGGCATCGACAAAACAAATCACTTTGAAGGCGAATGCCAACATGACATTTCCTTTGACGATCGAAGATAGTGGAAAAGCCTATACGTTTACGAAAGAATCGAAGCGCATCGTATCGCTGGCACCATCTATTACGGAGATTTTGTTTGCGATCGGTGCAGGCGACTTAGTGGTAGGAAGAACAAACTATTGCAATTTCCCTGTGGAAGTAAGCAAAGTTGAGAGTATAGGCACTTTATATGAACCCAACCTCGAAAAAATTCTCGATTTGGAACCCGATACCGTCATCGCGGCNNGCGGCAACACACATGAATGAAGAGGTCTTGGGAACGCTATCAAAAGCGAAAATTCAAACATTGACACAAGCATCACCTGCAAAAATCAGCGAAATATATGCATTGATTGAACAACTTGGAAAAGTAACTGGTAAAAATTTCGAAGCAAGAGCGGTCATCTCTTCCATGAAAGCGAAAGAAGATCGCGTAAACGATGTGATGAAGCGACTTCCCGAGTCTTCAAGAAAAAAAGTGTATTATGTGGTTGGCACGGGCAAAGGCGAGTACACTGCTGGTAAACAAACATTTATCAGCGACGTGTTAATCTCAGCAGGATGCATCAACGTCGCAACAGATGTGGATCGCTGGACTTACAGTTTGGAAAAGTTGATTGACAAAAACCCGGAGTATTTGATTGGGGCAGATTACAGTTTCGAAACGATGAAGGGCAACTCTAGCTATGCCAGTTTATCTGCACTTTCAAACGGTAAAACCATCATCGTCAATACGGATATTTTTTCGATTCCCGGTCCAAGGGTAATTGATTACAGCATGAAAACGATCATTCAGAAATTGTATCCACAATACGCTTATCTGTTGAGGTTCTAATGGTGCATTATGCGGTTAAAAGAAAAGCAAACTTGATAAAAATCGCCCTATTGGTGTTCATTTTAGTACTGTTTGCGATTTTTGCCATCACACAGGGGTCCGTCAAGATCCCTGTTTCTGATGTGGTGAATATAGTTGTTGGCAAAGAGCCGTCCGAAATGGTGAAGCCTTCCCATGTCTTTATTGTGAAACAGGTTAGGTTGCCTAGAATCATTTTGTCTGCACTTGTTGGAGGCATTCTTTCAGTTATCGGGACTGTGTTTCAGGCGGTTTTCAAAAATCCGATGGCAGACCCGTATGTGATGGGGGTCTCCTCTGGTGCCGCATTTGGCGCGACGATGGGGATATTGTTTGGAATAGGTGTCAGTGCTTTTGGGTTGAGTGTCGTGTCGTTTATGGCGTTTATAGGGGCACTGTCGACGATGATTATGGTTTATCATCTGGCACGAGTGGGCGGGAAAGTCTCCACGACGGGCATTTTGCTCGCAGGAATCGTCATCAATGCGCTACTATCTTCTTCGATTTCGTTTCTCATGCTTTTAAATCACAACAAAATCGATCAGATCGTAACGTGGACCATGGGGAGTTTCAACGCCGCTTCATGGGAACATGTAACCCTCATCGTCATCCCCATGGTTTTCGGCGTGGGTTATATGCTCAGTATCTCTAGAGAGCTAAATGCCATGATAGTTGGAGAGGAAGATGCACAGAATATGGGTGTGAATGTCGCTCAGATAAAGAAAATGGCATTGATGGTCGCCTCTCTTTTGGCGGCGATATCAGTAGCGGTAAGTGGAATAATAGGTTTTGTCGGGTTAATTGTCCCTCATTTTCTAAGGATGATTTTCGGATCGGACCATCGTATTTTGTTACCGGTGTCCTTTTTAGGAGGCGCCATTTTCATGATGTTTTGCGACACGATCGCGAGAAGTTTGCTAGCAAACATGGAAATTCCTGTAGGCATCATCACGTCGATTATAGGCGGGCCATTTTTCCTTATATTGCTACAAAAGCATAAGAAGAAGTTTGTTTGATGAACGGTGAGGAAAGGTGGTGTGGTTGTGGTTGGTGTTCAGAATATAAAATTTAGCTATGCGAAGGATGAAGTGCTCAAGCGCATCAGTTTTGACGTGCAAGAGGGTAAGTTTGTCAGCATTATCGGCCCAAATGGGTCTGGAAAGACAACGCTGCTTAAAAACATTTGTCGTCTTCTAAGCCCATCCGAGGGTCAGATTGAGATAAGGAACAGGTCGCTAAAGCAATATAAGGCGAAAAGCCTTGCAAAGACGATAGCTGTTGTGCATCAAGGTGCGTCCAGCGCATTCGATTTTAACGTGGGAGAAGTGGTTTTGATGGGACGGTATCCCCATCTTAAAAGGCTAGAGTCCGAAAGCATGAAGGACATGACGATTGCTGAGACGGCGATGCATCAAACTGAGACGTTTCATTTGAGAGAAAAGACGCTGCATAGTATTAGCGGCGGCGAGCGTCAACGTGTGATGATCGCAAGGGCATTGGCACAAGAACCGGAACTTCTATTGCTTGATGAGCCCATTTCTCATCTCGACATCAAATTTCAACTCGAGATTCTTAAGCTTTGCAAATCGCTCAATGAAACAAAGGGACTTACGATTCTTACGACGCTTCATGACATCAACCTGGCAAGTCGGTTTTCAGATGTGATCATCATGATGAAAAATGGCAACATTCACATGATGGGCACCCCTAATGAAGTGGTTAACGCAGAAAATATAAAAGCGGTTTATGATGTGGATGTGCTTGTGGTCGAGAAACCTTATCCGATGATTATTCCAGTGTAAATGGGGGTTTGAGTATGAAAGGAAGAATTCATTTGGTGCTTGGAGGGGCTCGCAGTGGCAAGTCCACTTATGCGGAGCAGATGGCGATGGCGCTTTCAAATGATGTTTTGTACATTGCGACGGCCGTCATAACCGATGATGATATGGCTGATCGAATCGAGAGGCATAAGGCGAGCAGACCAAGCAATTGGCATACGCTTGAGCAGTATAGCACTTTCGAGAATCTTGTGAGTTTAGAGGCGTTTTCAGATTCGGAGGTCGTTTTGTTGGATTGTTTGACCGTCATGATGACGAATCTCATGTTTGCAAGTGACATTGATTTTGAGGACACGACGCCTTCTGCAATTGGTGATGTGGAGGCAAGCATCAAACGTGAAATAGATGAACTCATAAAGGCGGTAAGGCTTGCGGATAAACATCTTGTGATCGTTTCAAATGAAGTCGGGCTTGGGATTGTGCCAGCTTATAAGCTTGGAAGTTATTTTAGGGATATCTCTGGTAGGATGAACCAGTATGTAGCAAAGTTGGCGGATGATGTGACTTTCATCGCGTCAGGATTGCCACTCGTGCTTAAAAAAGGGGCTGAACATGATTAAATATCTGGCACAAAAGGTCATGGGCTTTCTGCTCATGCTTTCTTTTTTTACGAGATTGCCCCTAGGAAACATGGTGGCGTATTCTGCGAAAACTTATGAGGATGGGCTTGTCACTTTTCCGGCAGTTGGACTTGTAACTGGGGTGTTTGTGATGTTGCCTTCTATTATTTTAAGCCAGCAGAGTCCGCTTTTGAGCCTTTTAACGATGCTTGTTTATCTCATGGTGACAGGTGGCATTCATCTGGATGGTTTAGCGGACAGTTTCGACGGTTTGTTCAGTCGAAGAAGTAGGGAACGGACCCTAGAAATTATGAAGGATTCGCATATTGGCACTTTTGGTGTGATCGCCTTGATTCTGTATTTCATGAGCTTCTTTGTCTCGGCAAGTCTGCTGAGCTGGAAATGGCTTTTCCTAATGCCGTTTGTAGGTAAAACAATGGGGTACTTTGCTGCATCCATCAGTCAGTATGCGCGTGAAGATGAGGGGATGGGTTATATTTTCATTCGATTGATTGAAAAAAGGAGCGGTTATCTTTACATCGCAATTACTGCCTCATTCGTTACGCACTTTCTTGGTGCCACTGGGCTGATCGCGATGGCGGCAGGGCTAGGAAGCACGTATGCCCTTGTTCGGATGGCGA
>DMYC01000014.1 GCA_003482695.1 Clostridiales bacterium UBA8960 | reverse complement strand
CAAGATGATCTCGATGTCAGCCACGATGAGCTCATTGCCATTTGCCTATATGAAATGACGTTTTACGGCTTCAGTCAAGAAGAAATTGCTCAGGAATTCAAGCATGTTGAAAGCGGCCTTTTATTGCACTAAGCAAAAAATTAAAAATGACTTATCAAACTTTGATAAGTCATTTTATTTTTTTGTCTATTTTCCCATAATTTGTTCGATTAATGCCTTTGTGCCTTCAGCATCATAATAGAAATAGCTGAGCCCGTCTTTGCCTGTGCCTGTCCCTGCTGATGGCAAAGTTTGAAGATGGATCGACTCCGAATCCGTGCCAAGCATCGCAGTGGCGAGAACGATGCCTTTTGTCAGTGGCATGTCCGTTTCGACATACGATAAGCTTCTGGCGACGATATATGGCAGTTTGAATTGTATCGCGGATTTCGCAGCACTTTTTAAAAAATCTTGTTGACGTTCCATACGCTTGATGTCACCACCACTATGCGAACCGTCGTTGTTTTTTCTGAATCTCAAATAGGCCATCGCTTGATCGCCATTTATGGTTTGTACACCAGGTTGAAAATCAATATGAAGCGGTGGCTTTGAGTATGGATCGTCATATTTCATTCTAAAAGGCACATCCACTTCAACGCCGCCAATTAAATCCACCATTTCTTTGACGCCATCATAATCGACGACAACGTAATAATCAATTTTAGTGCCAAGCAATCTAGAAATCGCATCTCTAACGCCAATTGGCCCCCCAATTTCTTTAAATCCGTATACGGCATTCAGTTTAGCTTGACCTGCACCATTTCTGCCCGGTGTTGGGAAATAGGTGTCCCTGGGAATGGATATCGCTTGAACGGAATTTGTTTTCGTATCGATGGACACGAAAATCATCGTATCTGTTCTAGTACCTTCTACGCCCATGACGATGATGTTAACCTTTTCATTCGTCAAAAAGCCTAAAATCAATAAAAGTGCAATAGCCGAAACCAAAATAAGCAGCAGAAATTTTGGCCAACCTTGAAGTTTTGATTTTTTTAGTGGAATATCGTGTGCATCTGTTTGATCGTTAATCATGTATGGTTACCTTCCATATTCTTAATAGTCATTTAGAAAACATCGTACTTAGTCATTATAAGTCCTACGACTCTTAAGTCAAGTTAAATGTTGATAACAATACAAAAGCCAGCATCTGCTGAAATTAACAGCTGAGCTGGCTTATGATTCAATTTATTGTGATGTAGGTTTCATCAAGATATCCTTCAAAGCATTAATGTTGGCCGGAAATGCAAATTTAAGAACCTTTTCCTCATTTAGTTCATTCTTAAACGTGACGCGAATGAATTTCTCCATTTCTTCTTGACTATCATAGAAGTATCCGTCGTTGTTGAATTTGAAAATCTGTTCTTTAGCATGGGCCAACTCGTGTTCCATCTCTTTTTTTTCATTTAAGAAATGTTCTCTAGAACTGCTTCTGATGGTTCCTCTGCTTTTGTCATGAACGACATTACGCTTTGAATTTGTTCCTCTGTAAGGCATTAACATCACACTCCTTTGGGTATTTAAGCGTTATTATTAAATACCCACTAATGATCGTTTTACACGCCAAAATGGTGTATACATTAAAATCGTCCAATATTTTTGAGATGTGCATAGATCCAACTGACTCCGTAATGCCAGTTCGGATCTTCAGCATAGACGCCATTTAACCACAAAAAAGGTGAAATCCCCGGGGGTATATTTGCCATTCTGCGCTTGATGGTATTGATGGCGATTTTTGTGCTGTCTCTTAAAGTGGTGTTATAATCGATCCAACTGTGGAAAACATTGAATGGGTTATTCACCACTAAAAGTGAGTGCGAAGAATCCTCATTGACGAAAGCTTGCTCTTGACCAATAATCGCAAATAGGAGCAGTGGATCGATATCGTTCAAATAGGCAAGGTGAATGACGCGGTTAAAATACTCCGGATGCGCAATCAACCCTTTTCGAGTGGTTGCGATATAGTGCTTGATGTTGAAGTAATGAAAGTAGTCATAGCGGAACGGCTGTTCTTTTTGGCCGATTCCAAATGGAACCGTTTTTTTGACGATAATGCCATCGATGACATCCGAGATTAAGTAGACGCGATCTAGTTGGCTAAGCCCTTCATATCCTTTGACAATGGAGGCACTGCGCAAGTTCGGCTCGACAGAAGGAGTTTGCGGCTTTTCATGGAATAAGAATAGGCCAATCGCCAAACATGTGAACAGCAACATGAACGCTATGGAAACTCGGTTTTTTCTGACAGGGACGGTTTTTTTGGTAAATTGGTGCTGCGTCACAAGGTAGTCTATTAAAACCCCTTTCGGAACGTCTATTTTAGCGGATTCAATCAACCAGGACTCCGCTATATGCATCCGAACATCTTCAGGCAAATTCATCGTTACAATGGATTCAAAAACATCGTTTTTAGTGATCGAGTAGACATGCCTGCTCAAAGTCGTTTCTAGAATGTTTATTTTAAGGGATTCTCTGTGTTCGTGATCGATGCCATCTAAATGCTTATTGAGTAGATTGTGCACCGCAAGGGATAAAATCTCTGCGCGGTCGGAACTTGAGAGGTGTGCGTATGTTCTCGAAATGCTGCTTCTTATGCGTGTCAAGTCTTGAAAGGAAAGAATAATCATTTTTTTGAGTGACTCTATGATGTCGTTCATGACACACCTCCTCTATATGATAATAAGAATATCATATTTTTTTAAAAAAGG